>QNFN01000001.1 GCA_003645555.1 Gammaproteobacteria bacterium
CGGTAGCCAGCGGCCATCAGGATCGATTCGAGAAAAGCGATCACCGAGCCCTTGCCGTTGGTGCCTGCGACGGTGATCACACAGGGCGGTGGTGGTAAGTCGAGGGCGGCGTGCACGTCGGTGACGCGCTCGAGACCGAGCTCTATTTCGCGTGGGTGGCACGCCTCAATGAAGGCAAGCCATTGCGCCAGGGTGGTGGGAGTCACGGTAAACGTAGGTGGGATCAGGCAGCGTCCGGTTCGGGCATCATGGGAAGAGAGGCCTGTGTTGCCGTCAGCATGGCCAGCAGCCCGGCGATGCGATCACGCATCTCTGGCCGGGCGATGATCATGTCGATAGCGCCGTGCTCAAGCAGGAATTCGCTGCGCTGGAACCCTTCGGGCAGAGTCTCACGCACCGTCTGCTCGATCACCCGCGGTCCGGCGAAGCCAATCAACGCGCCCGGCTCGGCGATGATGACATCCCCAAGCATGGCGAGGCTGGCCGAGACCCCGCCCATGGTCGGGTCGGTCAACACCGAGATGAACGGCAACCCGCGTTCGTTGAGGCGGGCCAGCGCGGCACTGGTCTTGGCCATCTGCATCAACGAGATCAACGCCTCCTGCATACGCGCCCCGCCACTGGCAGAGAAACAGACCAGCGGCAGTGACTCGGCGAGACAGACCTCGACGCCGCGCACGAAGCGCTCACCGACGATGCTGCCCATCGACCCACCCATGAACTTGAACTCGAACGCACAAGTGACCAGTGGATGACCCTTGAGTTGGCCCTGCAGCACCACCAGCGCCTCGCGCTCTCCGGTCTCTTTCTGCGCCTGGACCAGGCGGTCCTTGTACTTGCGGCTGTCGCGGAATTTGAGCCGGTCGTGTGGCTCGAGCTTGCCCCCGATCTCGACCCCGGTATCCGGGTCGAGAAACCCCTCGAGGCGGGCGCGCCCGGTGATGCGCATGTGTTTGCCGCACTTTGGACAGACTTCAAGGTTACGCTCGAGTTCAGGACGGTAGAGGATCGCGCTGCAATCGGCGCACTTGGTCCAGAGCCCCTCGGGCACGCCCCGCTTGTTCTTGCCCTCGGTGCGAATGCGCGAGGGCATGATTTTCTCGAACCAGCTCATGTCATGCCTCCACGGCCTGTGGCGCCGCGGCATCGATCGCCGTACGCATGCTGCCAAGCAGTTCCGTCATCGCCGCCATCGCGGCGCGTGGGTCGTCCGGGTAGACCTCGATCTGACGCACCAGGGCGCTGCCGACGATCACCGCATCGGCCACTTGCGCCAGCGTCGCGGCACGCTCGGCATCGCTGATGCCGAAGCCAACACCAAGCGGCAACCGGGTTACGGCACGGATCTGGTCCAGCTTCGCGGCAATCTCGGCAAGGTCGAGGCTGGCCGCCCCGGTGACGCCCTTGGTTGAAACGTAGTAGACGAAGCCGCTGGCCAGCGCGCAGATGCGCTCAATGCGCTCGGGGCCACTGGTCGGCGCGAGCAGAAAAATCGGGTCGATACCGACGCCGTGCAGCGCTTCGGCCAGCGGAGCGGCCTCCTCGGGCGGGGCGTCTACGGTCAGGATACCGTCGACACCTGCCGCGGCTGCGGCACTGGCGAACACCTGGTAGCCGAACACCTCGATCGGGTTCAGGTAACCCATCAGGATGACCGGGGTGTCGGCGTCGGACGCACGGAATGCCGTCACCATATCAAGTACATCATGCAGTGAGACGCCGTGCGCCAGCGCGCGCTCACTGGCACGTTGGATCACCGGGCCGTCGGCCATCGGGTCGGAGAACGGCACCCCGAGTTCGAGCAGGTCGGCACCGGCCGCAACCAGCTCGTGCAGCAGCGGCACGGTGACCTCAGGAGTGGGATCACCGGCGGTGATGAACGGGATCAGCGCTTTGCGCCCGGCTTGGCGAAGGATCGAAAAACGGTTCTCGATACGGCTCATAGTGCCATCCCTTCGTGGGTGGCGACGGTGTGGATGTCCTTGTCGCCACGACCGGAGAGGTTGACCACCAGCGCCTTGCCCGAACCCAGGCGTGGCGCCAACTCGGCCGCGTAAGCGAGCGCATGGCTCGACTCGAGTGCCGGAATGATGCCCTCGGTCCGGGTCAGGGTGTGGAACGCGGCCAACGCCTGGCTATCGTCGACGGCGACGTAGGTCGCGCGGCCACTGTCCTTGAGCCAGGCGTGCTCCGGACCAACGCCCGGGTAGTCGAGACCCGCCGAAATGGAATGAGTAGCGATAATCTGACCGTCATCATCTTCCATCAGGTAGGTGCGGTTGCCGTGCAGCACACCGGGTCGTCCAGCGCAGAGCGGCGCGGCATGGCGTCCTGTATCGAGGCCGTCACCGGCCGCCTCGACCCCATGCAGTTCGACCGAGGTGTCGGCCAGGAACGGGTGGAACAGGCCGATGGCATTGGAGCCACCACCAACACAGGCCACCAGCGCGTCAGGCAAGCGTCCCTCACGTTCGAGGAACTGGCGCCGTGTCTCGCGACCGATCACCGTCTGGAAGTCACGGACCATCGCCGGGTAGGGGTGCGGCCCGGCCACGGTACCGATGATGTAGAAGGTGTCGTCGACATTGGTGACCCAGTCACGCATCGCCTCGTTAAGCGCATCCTTGAGTGTCTTCGACCCTGATTCGACCGAAACCACCCTGGCGCCGAGCAACTGCATCCGGTAGACGTTCTGCTTCTGTCGCTCGATGTCCTCGGCGCCCATGTAGACAACGCACTCGAGGCCAAGGCGGGCGGCGACTGTGGCCGAAGCCACGCCGTGCTGACCGGCACCGGTCTCGGCGATGATCCGGGTCTTGCCCATGCGCTTGGCCAACAATGCCTGGCCAATGGTGTTGTTGATCTTGTGTGCGCCGGTGTGGTTGAGATCCTCGCGTTTCAGGTAGATACGCGCACCGCCAAGTTCGCGGCTCCAGCGCTCGGCCAGATACAGTGGCGAGGGCCGGCCAACGTAATCGGCAAGGTCGGTGTCGAACTCGGCCTGGAACTCGGGATCGCTGACAAAATGCTCGTAGGCTGCGCGCAACTCGGCGAGCGGCCCCATCAGGGTCTCGGCGACAAACATGCCACCGTACGGTCCGAAGTGGCCGTTTGCATCCGGCAGTGGTGCCGGCTCAGACGCCATGTTCGGTGCCGCGCTCTCGATCGCCATCCCGTACTCCTTGCATGAAAGCCGCCATCTTGGCCGCTTCCTTGATACCTTTATCGGACTCGACTCCACCGCTGACATCAACCGCCCACGGCCGTACCTGGCGGATCGCGGTGGCGACGTTACCGGCGTCGAGTCCTCCGGCGAGAACCAGTGGAAATGCCGGATTGATCGGCAGGTGGGACCAGTCAAAGGTTGCACCGGTTCCCCCGGGCTGGCCGCTGACGTAAGCATCGACCAGCAGGCCAGCCGCGTCGGCATACTCCCCGGCCAAGCTTGCCAGGTCCACTCCAGGCCGCATTCGCACCGCCTTCAGGTAAGGGCGGCCATAGCCACGACACACCTGCGGTGACTCGTCCCCGTGGAACTGCAACAGGTCCAGCGGCACGCTGTCGAGCACTGCCTTCATCTCGGTTACCGAGGCGTCGACGAACAACCCCACCGTGGTCACGAACGGTGGCACGGCGGCGATGATGTCGTGTGCCTGAGCGGGCGTTACAACCCGCGCGCTACGCGGCCAGAAAACCAGGCCGATAGCGTCAACGCCCAGTGCTACGGCGGCATGCGCGTCCTGCGGACGAGTGATGCCGCAGATCTTGACCCGGGTCCTCGCGAGGGCGTCTTGCATAGGACGGGGCACGGTATCACAGACCGTCATCAGCCGACACCCGCGACGACCAAGCCTCCAGCCCGTAACGGGCCGGGTAGGTAACGCCAAGAAAGCAGAGTCCCTGCGGGGAGGCTGTCACTCCGGCGACTGTCCGGTCACGCGCCGCCAGCACCTCCGCGGCCCATTCTGGCGCACGCGCGTGGCTGCCGATCGCGACCAGCACTCCAGCCAGGTTGCGCACCATGTGCTGCAGGAAGGCGTTGGCCTCGACCAGCAGGCGCAACTCGTCACCGACGCGAGCCACTTCGAGTCGGTAGAGCGTACGAACGGGGTGTTTCGCCTGGCAGCCCGCCGCGCGGAACGAGGAGAAATCGTGCTTGCCGACCAGGGCCGCCGCCGCCGTGGCCATGCGTGTCTCGTCCAAAGGCTTGTACACCCACCACGCCATTCCACGCTCGAGCGCGGGGCGCGTCGGCCGGTTAACGATCCGGTAGAGGTAACAGCGGCGCACGGCCGAGAAACGGGCGTGGAAGTCGTCACCGACCGGATGCACGGCCGAGAGCGCCACGTCATCGGGGAGATGACTGTTGACGCCGAGAAGCCAGGCATGATCGGTACGCTGCGCCGAGGTGTCGAAGTGGACCACCTGGCCAATGGCATGCACCCCGGCATCGGTACGCCCGGCACAGGTGACTTCGACGGGGTGATCGGCGACCCGGGTCAGGGCCGTCTCGACTTCCTGCTGTACGGTGCGCTCCTCCGGCTGCCGTTGCCAGCCAGCGAACGCGCTACCGTCATACTCGATCTTGAGGGCGATACGCATGATCGAACGACCGTCGCGGGGAGCACCATGCTGTGGCCGCTCCTACGAGCCAGACTCGAGGAGCAGCTGAGTCACGTGCCGGCCTGAGCTCCCGGTCAGTTCCCGGGACAGCGCTCGAGCAGTTCCCTTGCCTGCTGCTGCTGGGCCTCGTTGCCCTCCGCCAGCACCTCGTCGATGATCGACTTGGCTCCGTCGAAGTCTTCCATGTCGAAGTAGGTCTGCGCCAATTCGAGCTTGGTGGCGACCATGTCACCGCCAATATCGAAACCGCCCAGGTCACCACCGGCAAGCGTTTCATCGAGATCACCCAAATCACTGTCGGAAAGCGTCTCACCGAGATCGGGTTCATCACCGGAGAGCGCCTCGTCGAGATTGAGGTCACCGCCGTTTTCGGCGCTGGGTTGCGCCTCCGCAACAGCCGGTTCGTCACCCAGATCAAGGTCGAGATCCAACGCGGCATCATCATCGGCGAGTAACTCGCCAGGTTAGTGGGGAGAGGTCTCTGCCAAGGCTTCAGATGTCGCGGGGGCCTCGCCCTCCTCAGCTCCCAAATCGAGATCAAGGCCCGTAAGATCCACATCGGTGGGCTCACCGGCGTCATCGCTACCGCCTTCGAGGTCGATATCGCCCAAGCCACTTTCGACAGGCATCGACGGTTCGGTTTCGATATCGAAGTCGAGGTCAAGCATCTCCTCGCCTTCGGTCTCGGGTGTGCTCTCGACTGCAGACTCGGATTCGGCCCCGGCCTCGATCGCCGCCTCCATGGCACCCTCATCGGCCAGGTCGGCCAAGCCATCGTCAGAGAACTCCTGAGTGATGTCGAGCGGTTCCTCTGCGGCCTCGTCACCGAACACCGGCTCGAAGTCGAGATCGATATCGAGCTCACCATCGTCAAGCGCCACTTCCTCATCCATGTCGGCGGTTTCCGGACCCGTGCCCAGACCTGCAACCAGGCGATGATCAGGGGCAATCCCCTGGGCCAGCTCGACGGCGCGGTCCCAGTGCGGGCCGGTCTCACCGGCGAGAGTCTCATTCAGGTCTTCAAGCTGGCGCTCGAAGCTCGCCCGATCCTGGTTCCCGCCATAGATTTCGAGCAGCTTGACCATCACATCGAGCCGACCTGGATCGTTTGTGAGGGCGTTACGCAACAGCTCCTCGGCCTGATCACTGCGGCCGTAAGCAAGAAAGACGTCCGCCTGCTCGAGGGGGTCCTCCCCTGCCTTCTCTTCACCGAGCCCGGCCGGCGCGAACTCATTGAGCACGTCCTTGCCCGTCGCCTCACCTGGTTCGAATGACGGACCCGACTCTTCGTCGTCTGGTACCTGCTCCGCATCGCCTGCCTCGGGCTCCGCGGCCGACTCTGCACCAACCAGGGCCACCGCCGTTGACGCTGCCGGCTGTGACTGGCCATCGGCCTCGGGCTCGCCAGCCGCGGTGCGACGCTTGGCCACGATCACGCCGATCAGTGCCAGCACGATGATCGCGACACCGCCGAGAATCCAGGGGTCCTCTAGTAACTCGGGTTCAGGGGCCGGTGGTGGCGGTGGGGGCACCGCCGCGGCCTTCTCCTGCCCGTGTTTAGTGGAATCATCATGCGCGGCTTCGCCATCAGTATGCGCAGCCTGGCCATCATCGGTGTGCTCGCCTTCAGTCTTCGCGGCCTCTTCGTCGTGGGTCACACCTTCGGCCGGCATCGTGGTCGCGGCATCCTGGGCCGCCACCTCGGCACTGTGGTCGCCTGTTTCGGCGACGGTCCCGGTAACCGCTTCGTCCGGTTCCGAGTCGGCGGGCAGCGCACTTTCTGTCTGGTCACCCTCTGCCTGCTCGCCCTCGACGACCACCGGCATGCTCTCTTCAGCCTCGTCGCGCGCCTTCAGGTTCTCCTGCAACGCCGCCATCTCGTCGACGTTGAACGCGATCAGCTTTTCCAGTGCAATGACTTGCTCCTCGAGTTCGAGAATCTGGTTGTTGAGCTCATCATTCTGCAGCCGGCGTGCCACGGCCTCCTCACTGGCGAGATCCAGCTGGCGTCGCAGTTCGGCCAACTCGCCGTCACCAGCGGGTGCTCCGGCACCTTCGGGCGCCGTGCTCGCCTCGGCCTCGGCCTGCTTGTCGGGCACAACCAGTTTCAGGCGGGCATCTTCCGGGGCCTCCGCCGGCGCACCCTCGGCAGCCGTCTCCGTACGCGGCGCCGGGGTCGTACTCATCGCCGCCTGGCCTCGATAGGCGTCCCATTCGGCAGCCTGGGCGCGCGCGCTGGCCCGGGCTTCATCGGCGGCCAACCCCGCCATTTCATCGCGGCTCGGCACCCGCAGCACCACGCCTGCCTTGAGCAGGTTGATGTTGTTGCGGATGAAGGCCTCGGGGTTCGCCTGCTGCAGGGCAAGCATCACCTGGGGAATGGTCAGGCTGGGGTCCGGGCGCACCGTCCCAGCGATCACCCAAAGGGTTTCGCCACTGGCAACCGGGCCGTACTCGCCACCCGATGGCGGCACAATTGAGGGGCCAGAAACTGACGGCGGCCTCGCGGCCGCCGGATCTGAAACTGTGGGGAGTTGGCTGACGGGTGGACCCCCACGCATCAATACCGGTGGATCGAGCAAGACCGTGTACTCACGTATCACGCGCCCCGTAGGCGAATTAACTTCGATGAGGAAGTTCAGGAACGGCTCACCGATGGCCTCAAACGTGGTCACCTTGATCGCCGGCCGGCCATCGACGCCGGTGACAGTCTCGAAACGGAGCTGGCGCAATTCCGGCACCTGTTCGATGCCAGCCTTCACATACTGGTCACGTGAGGCAAGGCGAATGCTCAGGAACTCGGCATCTTCGCCACTGACCGAGATCAGTGGGATTTCGGCACTGAGCGGCTCGTTGAGTGCGGAACTGAGGCGGATCTCACCGAGCCCGAGCGCCGATACGGCGATCGGAAGCAGCATCCCTAAAGCGGCCACCCGCAGCGAGATTCGTTTCAACATGGTAGTTCCCGGTTCTTATGTATAAAACGACATCATCCATGGCATGGGCCTTCCTTGACTCCACCGTGGTGCGGCCTGCATTAAGACCTGACCATGGCGACAACACCGAGACTAGCCCAAATCAATCCACATTCAAACAAGGCACTAGACCGGATAGTTCACCAAGGCGGTCAACGGCAGCGTAATCGACCTGCATTTTTCATGACCGTTATCCATCCGCAAGTGCTCCATGGAGGCTGCTACACGCGACTTGCCGCACCCCTGGACCGGTCCTGGGAAACCACCCTGGCTGGCGTCAGGCTACCGCTCCAGCAGGATGTGGAGCATGCGTCGCAACGGTTCGGCGGCACCCCACAGCAACTGATCGCCCACCGTGAACGCGCCCAGGTACTCGCCGCCCATGGCCAGCTTGCGCAGACGACCGACTGGCACCTGCAGAGTCCCGGTCACCGCCGCCGGGGTCAGCTCGCGCATGGTGATGTCGCGATCATTGGGCACCACCCGGACCCAGTCGTTGGCACCGGCGAGCAGCGCCTCGATCTCATCTAACGGTACATCCTGAGTCAGCTTGATGGTCAGTGCCTGGCTGTGGCTGCGCATGGCGCCGATGCGCACGCAGAGGCCGTCGAGCGGGATCGGGTCAGCCTCGCGCCCGAGGATCTTGTTGGTCTCGACCGAGCCCTTCCACTCCTCCTTGCTCTGACCGTTGTCCAGCTGGACGTCGATCCACGGGATCAGGCTGCCGGCCAGCGGCACGCCGAAGTTGTCGACCGGGAAATCACCGCCACGCATGGCCGCCGTGACCTCGCGGTCGATCTCGAGGATGCCCGAGGCCGGATCGTTGAGCGCGGCGCCGCTACTGTCACGCAGGTGCCCCATCTGGGCCAGCAGTTCACGCATGTGGCGTGCTCCACCGCCAGAGGCCGCCTGGTAGGTCATGGCGGTAGCCCACTCCACCAGCCCGGCCCGGAACAGCCCACCCAGGGCCATCAGCATCAGGCTGACGGTGCAGTTGCCACCGATGTAGTCCTTGATGCCGGAGGCCAGTGCGGCGTCGATGACATCACGGTTGACCGGGTCGAGGACGATGACGGAGTCAGGCTGCATGCGCAGCGCGGAGGCGGCGTCGATCCAGTAGCCGTTCCAGCCGGTCGCGCGCAGATCACTGTAGACCGCCCTGGTGTAGTCACCACCCTGACACGAGACGATGACGTCCATGGCCTTGAGCTGATCGATGTCATTGGCATCCCCGAGCGGCGCCGTCGGGCGGCCGACGTCGGGCCCGACCTGGCCGGCCTGCGAGGTCGAGAAAAAGACCGGCTCGGTTATGGCGGCGAAATCGTTCTCAGCCCGCATCCGGTCCATCAGGACCGAACCGACCATCCCGCGCCACCCAACAAAACCCACGCGATTCATGACATTACTCCAGGAAAAAACACGGCCCGCGCGAGATCGCGCGGGCCGTTCATTATAAAACGGGGTGCCCCCCGCTGTCTGCGGGTCAGCTCAGCTAGCGTCGGCACGCAGCGCGGTGATCACCGCATCGCCCATTTCTGCGCTACCAACCTGGCGCATGCCGGTCGACATGATGTCACCGGTACGCAGTCCCTGGTCTAGCACCACGCTGACCGCCCGGTCGATACGCTCGGCCAACGCCGGTTCGCCGAGCGAGTAGCGCAGCATCATCGCCACCGATAACAGCGTGGCCAGCGGGTTGGCCACCCCCTGGCCGGCGATATCCGGGGCCGAGCCGTGAATCGGCTCGTACATGCCGCGGTTCTGCGCATTCAACGATGCCGAGGGCAGCATGCCGATCGAGCCGGTGAGCATGGCCGCGCAGTCGGAGAGGATGTCACCGAACATGTTGGTGGTAACCATGACGTCGAACTGCTTGGGCGCGCGCACCAGCTGCATGGCGGCATTGTCGACGTACATGTGCGACAGCTCGACATCCGGGTAGTCGGCGCTGACCTCGGTCATCACCTCGCGCCACATCTCGGTGCACTCGAGTACGTTGGCCTTGTCGACCGAGCAGAGCCGTCCGCCGCGCTTTTGCGCAATCTCGAACGCCACCCGGCCGATGCGCTCGACCTCGGAGCTGGTGTAGACCAGCGTGTTGTAGCCACGGCGCTGGCCGTCGGCCAGTTTTTCGACCCCGCGCGGCTGGCCAAAATAGATGCCGCCGGTCAGCTCGCGCACGATCAGGATATCGAGGCCGGCGACCACGTCGCTACGCAACGTCGAGGCGTCGGCCAGTTGCGGGTAGAGAATCGCCGGGCGCAGGTTGGCAAACAGCTCGAGCTCGGCACGCAAGCCCAGCAAACCGCGCTCGGGCCGTACGCTGATGTCGAGCGACTCCCACTTCGGGCCGCCAACGGCACCGAGCAGCACCGAGTCGGCTTCCCGTGCCAGGGTCAGGGTCGCCTCGGGCAGCGGCGTGCCCGTGGCATCGTAGGCACAACCCCCGACCAGCGCCTCCTCGGTCTCTACGGCGAAACCGAAGTCGTCACGCAGGCAGTCGAGCAGCTTGCGCGCCTCGACTATGATCTCGACGCCGATGCCGTCGCCGGGCAGGATCGCAATCTTGTGGGTCATGTCATGGTCTCCGTGATGAGCCGGCGGCTCAGCTGAACAGCCAGGGGTTGGCGTCGCGGTGACGTGCCTCGAAGGCGCGAATGGCATCGACATGCTGCATCGTCAGGCCGATGTCATCGAGCCCCTCGAGCAGGCAGTGCTTGCGGAAATCGTCGACCTCGAAAGCGATCGTCTCGCCGTCTGGCGTGGTCAGGGTCTGCGCCACCAGGTCGAGGGCCAGCGTGTAGCCTTCAGTCGCTTCGGTGGCAACAAACAGACGGTCGACGGTGGCCCCGTCGAGCACCACCGGCAGGATTCCGTTCTTGAAGCAGTTGTTGTAGAAAATATCGGCAAAGCTCGGCGCGATAATGACCCGGAAGCCGTAGTCGAGCAGTGCCCACGGGGCGTGCTCACGGCTGGAGCCACAACCGAAGTTGGCGCGTGCCAACAGCACCGAGGCACCAGCATAGCGCGGCTGGTTGAGCAGGAACGATTCATTCAGCGGCCGGCCACTGCAGTCCATGCCGGGCTCGCCGTGGTCGAGGTAGCGCCATTCATCGAACAGGAATGGGCCGAAGCCGGTGCGCTCGATCGACTTCAGGAACTGCTTGGGGATGATGGCGTCGGTATCGACGTTGGCACGGTCCAGTGGAGCCACCACGCCGGTGAAGGTAACCAGTTTATCCATTGCTCTCTCCTCCGCTGGCGCTCAACGCGCGGTGACGTCGACAAAATGACCGGCCAGGGCGGCGGCGGCGGCCATTGCCGGGCTGACCAGGTGGGTGCGTCCACCCGGCCCCTGGCGTCCCTCGAAGTTGCGGTTCGAGGTCGAGGCGCAGCGCTCGCCGGCCTCGAGACGGTCGGCGTTCATCGCCAGGCACATCGAGCAGCCCGGGTCGCGCCACTCGAATCCGGCATCACGGAACACCTGGTCGAGCCCCTCCTTCTCGGCCTGCACCTTGACCAGGCCGGAGCCGGGCACCACCAGGGCCAGCTTGACGTTGCCGGCCACACGGCCGCCGCGCGCGACCTCGGCGGCGGCCCGCAGGTCCTCGATGCGGCCGTTGGTGCAGGAGCCGATGAATACCTTGTCGATGACGATTTCACCGATTGGTGTGTTGGCCACGAGGCCCATGTAATCCAGGGCCCGGCGAATACCATCGGCGCGGGTCGCGTCACCCTCGAGCGCCGGGTCGGGTACCCGGCCATCAATCGGCAGGACCATCTCCGGTGAAGTACCCCAGGTCACTTGCGGGCGCAGGGAGCCACCGTCAATCTCGATCACGGCATCAAACGTGGCCTCGGCATCACTGTGCAGGTCGCGCCAACTGGCGACGGCCTGGTCCCAGGTTTCGGCCTGCGGTGCGAACGGCCGCCCCCCAAGATAGTCGATAGTGGTGTCGTCGACGGCGGCCATACCGGCACGGGCGCCGGCCTCGATGGCCATGTTGCAGACCGTCATGCGGCCTTCCATGCTCATCGCCCGCATCACCTCGCCACCGAACTCGATGGCATAACCGGTGCCACCGGCGGTGCCGATACGGCCGATTACCGCCAATACCACGTCCTTCGGTCCGACTCCCGACGGCAGCTGGCCGTCGATCCGTACCAGCATGTTTTTCGACTTCTTCTGGATCAGGCACTGGGTCGCCAGCACGTGTTCGACCTCGGACGTGCCGATGCCGAAAGCGAGGGCACCAAACGCACCGTGGGTCGCCGTGTGTGAATCGCCACAGACCACGGTCATGCCCGGCAACGTCGCCCCCTGCTCGGGACCGATGACGTGGACGACGCCCTGGCGCGGGTCGTCCATGGTGAATTCGGTGATGCCGAACTCGCTGCAGTTGCGGTCGAGGGTCTCGACCTGCAGCCGCGACACCGGATCGGCGATGCCGGCGGCACGGTCGGTGGTCGGCACGTTGTGGTCGGCCACCGCGAGGACGCTTTCCGTGCGCCAAGGCGTGCGCCCAGCCAGGCGCAATCCCTCGAAGGCCTGTGGCGAGGTCACCTCATGGACCAGGTGACGATCGATGTAGAGCAGCGCCGCGCCGCTGTCATCGACACGCACCACGTGGGCATCCCAGAGCTTGTCGTGCAGAGTCCTGGCGGTCATCGGCTTATCTCCCGTGGGCAGGTTGCAGAGGATACCGGGGCCCGCATCTATTACACAAATTCATCTTTTTCATACTTTCTATTACAATATGTAATATCTAATCACTCCACCCGGAGTCGTACATGAATCTGGCTCACCTGCAGGCTTTCGCCAGCGTCGCCCAACACGCCTCGTTTTCCACTGCCGCCGAGGCGCTGCATCTGACCCAGCCAGCGGTCAGCAAGCGCATTGTGGCGCTCGAGCAGTCACTCGACACGCGTCTGTTTGACCGGACCGGGCGCCAAGTGCTGTTGACCGAGGCCGGCCAGGTGTTGCTCGAACACGCCACCCGCGTCCTCGAGGAACTCGACGCCGCACGCCGACGCATCCACGACCTTTCCGGCAACATCCGTGGCCGACTGATAATCGCCACCTCACACCACGTCGGCCTGCGCCGCCTGCCACCGGTGCTGCAGGCCTTCAAGCACCGTTTCCCTGAGGTGCGACTCGAGTTGAGATTCCTCGAATCCGAAGAGGCACTCGCCGTCGTCGCCGCCGGCGACCTCGAACTGGCGGTGGTGACGCTGCCGCAGACCACCCCACCACGCCTGATCGCCAAGCCGTTGTGGCGTGACGAGTTGCAGGTGGTTTGCGGCCGTGACCACCCGCTCGCCACCGTGGCCGAGCCGTCGCTGGCCGATCTTGCAGCGCACCCGGCGATCCTTCCCGAAGTCGAGACCGTCACCCGGCAGATTGTCCAGCAGGCATTCAGCCGGCACGACATCGAGCTCAGTGTGGAGATGTCGACCAACCACCTCGAGACCATCCGCATGATGGTGATCCTCGGCCTCGGCTGGAGCGTGCTCCCGGCCACCCTGGTCGACACACGACTGTGCATCCTCCCGGTTGCCGGAGTTCCCATGCAGCGCGACCTGGGTGCCGTACGCCAGCATGGACGCACGCTATCGAATGCCGCCCAGGCCCTGCTCGCAACCCTCGGCGAACACGCCGAGTCGCCGATCGAGGCAGCGATTGTATAAACTGTGGTCAATAGCTGGCGGCCCCTCCCCCACCGCCCGGGCGACAGCGACCTCCCGAAACCAGATCCATGACGGCTGAACCGACCAATCCCCGCACCGTAGTGCGCAACCGTGAAGAGCCGCAAAAGGCGGTTCTCGGCAGTGGGCCACTCCGCTCGCTGGGCACGCTGGTCTTCGCTATCGGCGTGGCGATCTTCTGTGCCGAAGTGCTTGTCATGCTGATCCTGCAGGTGCTGCCTGAGCTGAGTCCGTACACGGAGGCCGTGATCGACTCGGTGCTGCTGATCATCCTGCTGATCCCCGCCTTCTATTACCTGATCTATGTGCCGCTGCGTGGCCAGCTCCTGAGACTCGAATCGACCCAGCAGGCACTGACCATCTCCGAGCAGCGCTTCAGCGACGTGGCCGCGCACATCGGCGAATGGATCTGGGAGGTCGATGCCGAAGGGTGCTACACCTATGCCAGCCCGATGATCGAGGAGATCATCGGCTACCGCCCCGATGAGGTAGTCGGCAAATACTTTTTTGACTTCTTCCTGCCCGAGGAGCAGGAGGAGCTGAGGATGGCGGCCTTCCAGGTCTTTTCCGCCAAACAATCATTCAACGGCTTTATCAACCGCAACCGCCACCGCGACGGCCACACGGTCACGCTCGAGACCAGCGGCCTGCCACTGCTCGACAGCGAGGGTCGGCTGATCGGCTACCGGGGCGCAGACCGCGACATCAGCGAACAGGTCATCGCCCAACAGCGGCTGCTTGCGGCTAAAGCCGGGGCCGAGGCCGCCAATCGCGCAAAAAGCACCTTCCTCGCCAACATGAGTCACGAACTGCGCACGCCACTCAACGGCACGCTGGGTATGCTCGAACTGCTGGGCGACAGCCCGCTCGATGCGAGCCAGCGCGACCAGATCAGCATGGCGCAGGACTCGGCCCAGCGGCTTCTCAAGCTGATCGACCAGCTGCTCGAGTACTCACGCCTGGAAACCAGCCAACTGCCGATCCGCACCCAGACCTTCGATCCCCACGACCTGGTGGCCACCATCAGCTCAACCATGAGCCCGGCCGCCAAGAACAAGGGGCTGCACTTCGAAGTCAACTGCCACCAGATGATGCCCCACCGCCTGATCGGTGATCCCGGTCACCTCGGCGCCATCCTCGAACACCTGGTCAACAACGCGATCAAGTTCACTCACCACGGCCATGTACGCATCGAGGCCGACTACCAGGCCGGCAAGGGCCACGACGGCACGCTGCACCTCAATGTCCTCGACACCGGCATTGGGCTACCCCAGGGCACGCTCGATCACATGTTCACCGAGTTCACCCAGGCTGAAGACCACTCGGCGCGCCGCTTCGGCGGGACCGGCCTCGGCCTCGCCCTGTGCCGCCGCCTGGTCGAAGCGATGAACGGACGCATCGGCGCGGAACGCCGCAGCAGCGGCGGCTCGCTGTTCTGGGTATCGATCCCCCTCGTCCACCCAAGCACCAAGGAAAACCTCTGAGCCCGTCATAAACGTGAAGGAACCTCTGATCAAATCATGAACTCGTATCTGGCGCCCAGAATGTCCAGCTTTTTCGTTGCAAAGCTTCGCAATAGCTAGCTATTACGTGCATTTTGCGCCTCAAATCTGAACATTCTGAAGCACAATTTACTTCGTCCAGACTTAATCAGAGGTTCCCGAAATCCTGCTCCTGGAGATCAGCAGTACTAACAGGCTGTTGAAATTCGCTCAGATGAGTGCGAGACAAGGAAAAATAGGCCGATAAAGCGCAGTTCACTGCAGTAAATGAGCATTTTGAGGCCCATTTTGACGTCGGATGGTGCCAGCTGAGTAGAATTTCAACAGCCTGCTAACGACGGTCGGGCTGCCAGCTCAAGCACGCAACCAGCGCCAGCAGACCGCCGCTCCAGCCAGCGCCAGCGCGGAAGCCAAGACAAAAGTCGCGGGCGCCCCCAGCGAAATCCAGGCATAGCCACCGAGCAGACTTCCCAGGGCCCCACCGGCACCGAAGCTGAGACTGCTGTAGAGCGCCTGACCACGCCCTTGGTGTGGAGCCGGAAAATAGCGGTGAACCAGCTGGATCGCGGCCGCGTGATAGATACCGAACGAGGCCGCGTGCAGCAACTGCGCCACCAGCAACCAGCCGATCTGGTCAACCAGACCACCGACCAGCAACCAACGCAGTGCCGTCAACAGCAGGCTGACGAACAACAACGTACGCGGGCTAAAACGGCGCAGCAGCGGCGCGGCACCCAGGAAGATGCCGATCTCGGCGACCACACCGAGCGCCCAGAGAGCCCCGATCAACTGCTGCCCGTAACCGGCGTTGTCGAGATGGATGCTGAAAAAGGCGTAGTAGGGCCCATGGCTCGCCTGCATCAACAGGCAGGCCGCGAACAGGGCCGCCACCTCCGGGCGCGCCAACACCTGGAGCAAGGGTGTCCGCTCAGCGTTGGTAACCGGTGCACCGGCGTCCGGCACGCTCAGACTGACGCCCCAGACCAGTACAAACACGACCACGACAACCCATGGTAGCCAGCCGCGACCGACCTGGTCGAACAACACGCCAAGTGCCAGCACGCTGACGATGAAACCAACCGAGCCCCAGACCCTGACCAGGCCGTAACGGTGTGGATCGGTGGCGAGGTGGGAGAGTGTCAACGCCTCGAACTGCGGCAATGAAGCGTTCCAGAAGAAGCTGAAGGCGACCATCACCAGCGCCAGCCAGGCGTAGCTGCCACTAACGAAAACCCCGGTAAAGCAGACCATGGCGGCGAACGAGGCAACGCGCACGATGCGTATGCGCTGACCATGCCGGTCGGCGAGCCAGGCCCAGAGGTTCGGGGCGATGATCTTGGTCGCCAGCAGCAGCGCCATCAACTCGCCGATGGCGGCCGCATCGTGGCCGAGATCCTGCAGGTAGAGGCCCCAGAACGGGATCAGGGCCCCGAGGGAAGCGAAGTAGCAGAGATAGAAGCCCGACAACCGCCAGTAAGGCGTGGCGGCCGTGGCCGACATCGGTTAGTCGTGTCCGGCGGGAAGTACCGGTGGGGCGGAGACGACATCCCCGTTCTGGCCGCGATGGCGCAGCAGGTGGTCTGCAAGAACAATCGCCAGCATCGCCTCGGCAATCGGCACGGCGCGGATACCCACACAGGGATCATGACGCCCGGTGGTCACGACCTCGACCGGGTTGCCTTCGTGATCAATGCTGCGTGCCGGGATTCGCAGGCTCGAGGTCGGCTTCAGCGCCATGCTGGCGCGAATCACCTGGCCACTGGAGATACCACCGAGAATGCCACCGGCCTGGTTGCCAAGGAAGCCTTCCGGGTCCATCTCGTCGCGGTGCTCGGTGCCCTTCTGCTCGACTGCAGCAAAACCGGCGCCGACCTCGACGCCCTTGGCCGCATTGATGCCCATCAGGGCATGGGCGATATCGGCGTCGAGACGGTCGAAAACCGGTTCGCCGAGACCGGGCGGGACGCCGGTCGCTTCGACGTTTACCCGGGCACCGATCGAATCACCCGACTTGCGCAGGGCGTCCATGTAGGCCTCGAGTTCGGGCACCTTGGCCGCATCGGGAAAGAAGAACGGATTGGCTGGTACTGCGTCCCAGTCATGTTCCTCGGCATGGATTGGCCCGAGTTGGGCCAGGTAGCCACGCACCTGGATACCGCAACCGGCCAGGAATGCCTTGGCCACCCCGCCCGCGGCAACCCGTACCGCGGTCTCGCGGGCTGACGACCGACCGCCACCACGGTAGTCACGCAGGCCATATTTTTGCTGGTAGACGTAGTCGGCGTGGCCTGGGCGGAAACGGTCGCGCAGGTTCGAGTAGTCCTTCGAACGGGCATCGGTGTTACGGATCAGCAGGCCAATCGGTGCCCCGGTGGTGCGGCCTTCGAACACCCCGGAGAGAATTTCGACCTGGTCGGCCTCGCGGCGCTGGGTGGTGTGCCGGCTCTGGCCTGGCCGACGCCGGTCCAGGTCCTGCTGCAGGCGCGCCTCGTCGAGCTCGATTCCCGGCGGACAACCGTCGACGACACCGCCGATTGCCGGGCCGTGGCTCTCACCAAAGTCGGTGACGACGAAGAGCTTACCGATGCTGCTGCCGGACATGGTTTCTATTCTATCCTGATCCGTCCCGAGGACAGGGTCAGATCACCTTTGAGAAGCGCGGCGTCTCCGCTTCGCGCAGGTAACAGTCGAACACCATGCAGATGTTACGGATCAGGAAACGACCGGCCGGCGTGACGTCGATACGCCCGGGTGCCAGTCGCAGCAGGCCGTCATCCTGCATCGGCTTGAGTTCCTCGAGTTCGCGTGCGAAATAGTCGCTAAAGGTGATGCCGTAGGCGGTGCTGACGTTATCGAAGTCGAGCTGGAAGTGGCAGATCAGCCCGGTGATAACGGCGCGCCGCAAGCGGTCGTCAGCGTTCAGCTCAACACCGCGGAAAACCGCCAGCTCGCCGGCATCGATGGCCGCATAGTAGGCCTCGATCTCACGCAGGTTCTGGGCGTAGCTGTCACCAACACTGCCGATCGACGTGGCACCGAGCCCGATCAGATCGCACTCGGCGTGGGTCGAGTAGCCCTGGAAATTTCGGTACAGCGTCCCCTCGCGCTGGGCGACCGCTAACTCGTCATCGGGACGAGCGAAGTGGTCCATACCGATGTAGACGTAGCCGGCCGCGGCCAGGCGCTCGGTGGTCAGCTGCAGGATGTCGAGCTTCTCGGCCGCCGACGGCAACTCGTCCGGATTGATGCGCCGCTGCGGTTTGAACAGCTCGGGCAGGTGCGCGTAATTGAATACCGACAGCCGGTCGGGTGCCAGGTCGATGATCTTGTCCAGCGTGGTGGCGAAGGCCGTCACCGACTGCTTGGGCAAGCCATAGATCAGGTCCAGGCTGATGGAGCGGAAGCCGCACTCGCGCGCCGCCTCGAGCGAGGCCAGCGTGGTCGCCTCGGACTGCAGCCGGTTGACCGCCTTCTGCACCGCCGGGTCGAAGTCCTGCACGCCCATGCTCAGGCGGTTGAAACCGATCTCGCGCAGCAGCCGGATGGTCTCCGGTGGCGCCTCACGTGGATCGACCTCGACCGAGTACTCGCCGACCGCGTCGTCGGCCATGCGGAAATGCTTGCGGGTGTAATCCATCAAGGCCCGCATCTGGTCGGCACTGATGAAGGTTGGCGTACCACCACCCCAGTGCAACTGCTCGACGACCCGCTCATCCGGGAACAGCACGGCCTGCATGGCGATCTCGTGATGCAGGCGGTCGAGATAGGGCTGGGCCAGGCCGCGGTCCTTGGTCACGTGCTTGTTGCAGGCGCAGTAGAAACAGACGGTGTCGCAGAACGGGATGTGGAAATAGAGCGACAACGGACGGTCGGGCCGCTCGGCGACACTGGCTGCCGCCAACTCGCGATAGCGTGCCGCGTCGAAAGTATCGACGAACTGCACCGCCGTCGGGTAGGAGGTGTAGCGTGGGCCGGAACGGTCGTAACGACGGATCAGGTCCGGATCGAAGGTGATTTTTTCACTCATGGTGTCAATTGCATGATGGCCGGTCAGTCACCATCGACATCGAGGCCCTCACGGTGGGTGGCATTGATTCTCTCGAGCAGTTGTGCGAATGGCAGCTGGTCGGGGTAGCTCCGCAGCAGTTCCATATACGGCAGTTCGCCGGTGGCGAACTGGTAGTTGCCATCGGCCATCGACTGGTGCAGTTCACGGACCATCCTGGTCAGCGGCTCAAGGAACGGCATGGTGCGCTGGATCTGGGTTGCGTCATCACCATAGTCCCATTCGAGGCAGGCGTAGAGATCCTCCACCTCGAACAAGGCCTGCTTGACCAGGTCGACGTACTCATCGGCGGTACGGGCGCGCGGTAGCTGGTTCATGGAAAAGGTTCAGCCGATGGCAAAGGCGGTACGGTAGTCCTTCAGGTGTTCAGCGGTCAGCAGGAAGACACCGTGGCCGCCGCGCTCGAACTCGAGCCACAGGAACGGAATCTGGGGAAAACGCTCGATCAGGGCCGACTCCGCCTCGCCGACCTCGACGACGATGATACCACCCGGGCGCAGGTGCGCTGAAGCCTGGAGCAGCAGGCGCATGACCACCGACAGGCCGTCGTCACCGGCGGCGAGGCCCAGGAGCGGTTCATGGCGGTACTCCTCCGGCAACGCCTCAAGGCTCTTGGCCGAAACGTAGGGCGGATTGCTGACGATCAGGTCGTAGTGCTCACCCTCGAGGGCAGCGAAAAGGTCGGACTCGATAGCATGAACCCGGTCACCGACATGGTGGCGCTCGATATTGATGCCCACCACCTCGAGAGCGTCGGTGGATATATCGACGGCATCAACCTCGGCTTCAGGAAAAGCCAACGCGCTGGCGATCGCGATGCAACCGCAGCCGGTACACAGGTCGAGCACGTGCCCGACCCGCTCGTGTTCGAGCCAGGGCTCGAAGCCCTTCTCGATCAGCTCGGCGATCGGAGAGCGGGGAATCAACACGCGCTCATCGACGTAGAAACCGAGCCCGGCAAACCACGCCTCATGGGTCAGGTAGGCTGCCGGCACCCGCTCGCGAACCCGGCGTTCGAGCAACTCGAGCACGGCCGCCCTTTCGGTGCGGGCCAGCGTAGCGTCGAGGTAGCCCGGCGCCAGATCGGGCGGCAGGTGGAGAGCGTGCAACACGAGTGCCGCCGCCTCGTCGAGGGCATTGTCGGTGCCGTGACCGTAAAACAGCCCGGCGGCACCGAAATGGCTCGCACCCCAGCGTATCCAGTCGCGTAGGGTGGCCAGTTCCTGCAGCTTCTCTTCGTCGCCTGCCATGTCCGTACTCCTCCGGGGCGCCGCGCCCCCTTGTCAAGCTAGAATGGACCAGCGCATGACCTACGGCAACGCCACGCCCTCTGCCGCGACCGCTCCCGAGTTCGCCGGCCTTACCCATGCTGGCCGTAAACGAGCCGGTAACGAGGATGCATTCGCCCTGCTACCCGAGGCTGGTATCGCCCTGCTCGCCGACGGCATAGGTGGTCACGCCCGCGGGGAACTGGCCAGCGCCCTGGCCATCAGCACCGCACTGCGTGGACTCCTCGACACGACACCCACACTGGAAGCGGCCTCACTACCTCCTGGCCAGCGACTGGAAGATGCGTTTACTGCTGCCAACCGGGTCGTCCTTGATCTAGCCGCGGCCGATCCAGGGGCCGAGGGCATGGGCACAACCCTGCTCGCTGCCCTGTTCACCGGGCAGCGATTGCATGCCGCCCACGTTGGTGACTCGCGCCTGTACCGGTTGCGGGCGGACAGACTCGAACTGCTGACCCTTGATCAAACCGTCGGTCAGCTGCTCGCCTCCCGAAGTGGTCGGCCACCCGACGGACGACGCGCAAGGCCGTTCAGCAACGTCCTGACCCAGGCGATTGGTACCGACCAGAGTGTGCAGCCGGAAATGCTCGACCACGACTGCGCTCCTGGCGACCTCTTCCTGCTATGCAGTGACGGGCTCCATACCATGCTCGACAATGAAGAGATCCGGTTAACGCTGCATAATTTTGGTGCTAATCTTGACGGGGCAGCGCGCGAGCTCATTCGCCTCGCCAACGAAAGCGGCGGCTTCGACAACATCACCGTGGTGTTGGCACGACCGCCCAAACCAACAGAAGCGAATAGTGGAGAACGGGCGGTCAAACAGGACAATCCGCCCAGAGGCGCATAGGAACATGGCAAAACTGACCCTCACCTTTCACGGCAACCCGATCGGTGAAACCGAGCTCAGCAAGGAATACACGAGCATCGGACGCAAATCTGACAATGACATCCAGGTCGACAACCTGGCCGTCAGCGGTCATCACGCCCGCATCATTCGCATCATGAACGACTATTTCCTCGAGGATCTGGAGAGCACCAACGGGACCTCGGTCAACGGTTCACCGGTACGCAAGCACGCGCTGGTGGACGGTGACCGGATCGATATCGGTAAGCACCAGCTCCAGTTCGTCAACGAGGAACAGGAAGAACAGGCTGACGACCTCGAAAAAACGGTCGTCA
>QNFN01000002.1 GCA_003645555.1 Gammaproteobacteria bacterium
AGGTGCGACTGGACGCCGCGCTGGAGGGAAAGGAATAGCCGTGGCTATTCCTTGAGTGAAGCGCAAGTCCAGGCGTGCCTGGATCAGCCGGGGCCGTGATAGGCCACGGGCCGATAGCAACCTGTATGTCTCGGATTCGATTCAACACCGCTCTTTTTCCACTCGCGTTGCAGAGGTTTCAGGCCAGGCTCGTGGCCGGCTGGTGCAATATGCGGGTTAGGCCTCATCATGGTCAAAGAGCTCAGCGACCAGCGTACGCACGGCGTCCTTCTCCACCTTGCCCATGGCGTTGCGCGGCAGGGCGTCGAGGAAAATCACGTCTTGCGGGTGCTTGTAGCGGGCCAGCTTGCCCTGGAAAAAGTCGCGCAGCGTGCCAGCATCGGCGATTGTACCGGAACGCATGACGGCGACGGCGACCGGCACCTCGCCCCACTTCGGATCACCGCGACCGACCACGGTCGCCTCGATCACGTCCGGGTGCTCGGCAAGCAGGTTCTCAAGCTCGGCCGGGTAGATGTTCTCGCCACCGCTGATGATCACATCTTTCTTGCGGTCGTCGATCCACAGGTAACCGTCGCTGTCGGTGTGGCCAATGTCGGCGCTATGGTACCAGCCATCAATCAGTGCCTCGGCGGTGGTCTCGGGCTGGTTCCAGTAACCGCGCATGACGTTGGGTCCGCGCACCAGCAGCTCACCGGAGACTCCCGGGGCCACGTCGCGACCATCGTCGTCGACGATGCGCACCTCGCAGTGCAGTGCCGGCAGGCCGCAAGAGCCGGCCTTGCGTATGGCGTCGGCGGCGGTCAGGTAGGTGGCGAGTGGCGCGGTCTCGGTCGAGCCGTAGACCTGGATCAGCGGGATGCCACGCGCATGCACCTGGTCGATCAGGGCCAGTGGCACCAGCGTCGAACCGGTGGTGATGCAGCGCAGGTGGCCGAAGTCGGCTTCGGCCCAGCCCGGCTGCGCGATCAGCGCAACCAGCTGGGCCGGCACCAGGACCGCCAGCGTGATGCGCTCGGCGACCAGCGCCGTGAGTGTCGCGGCCGGATCGAACTGCCGGTGCAGCACCACCGTGGCGCCGGCATAGAACGCTGGCAACGTCTGGATGTTGAGGCCGCCGACGTGGAACATCGGCAGCGTCGTCAACACCCGGTCGCGAGCCGTCAGACCGTGCATGTGCAAACTGTTCAGGGCGTTGAACAGCAGCACGCGCTGGGCGAGCAGTGCAGCCTTGGGCCGCCCGGTGGTGCCGGAGGTATAGCAGAGCAGCGCCGGGGTTTCGGGGCCTGCGTCATCGGGTGACGTAGCCAGTGGGGTCGCGCCGGCACAGAGCACGGAATAATCCTGCACGCTCTGATCCGCGACATCGATGCCAACCAGTTGTGGCATCTGCTGACCGGTGCACAGGCCGGCCGCATGCTCGATGAATTCGGTCCCGGCGAACAGCACCTTGGCTTGGCAGTCGTCCAGAATCCAGGTGTGCTCGGGTGCCGCGAGGCGCCAGTTGAGTGGCAGGAAGATCGCCCCGAGGCGGCAGCAGGCGAATAGCAGCACCAGCATCTCCGGGGCGTTGTAGCCGAGCCAGACGACGCGGTCACCAAGGCGCACACCGAGGCGATCGTGGAGCATGCCGGCGGCACGCGCGATGGCGTCCGCCAGCGCGGCATAGGTCAGTGAGCCATCGGCATGGGCCAGCGCCACCTGGTCCGGAGTAAAAGCGGCGTGGCGGTCGATCCAGCCGGCCAGGGTCATGCGTCACCCGTTGCGAGCATCGTCGACGTCGAGGACGACCGCCATGGCCGAGTCACCGGCGGCACAACCCTGGAACAGGCCACTGCCACCACCCCGCAGCACCAGCTCCTCGATCAGCTCAATGATGGCACGCAGGCCGGTTGGCCCTTGCGGATGGCCCCAGAGCAGCGAGCAACCATAATTGTTCATGGTGTCGAGATCGGCGCCGGTGGCACGGGCAAAAAAGATATCGTTGACCGCGAACGGGTTGTGCGACTTGATCGCGGCCAGTTGGCCGATGGCGAGGCCAGCTTGCTTCAGCGCGGCTTCCGCTGCCGGGACAGTCGCCTCGGGCATGTGCGCCAGCTCGGTCCGCGCCATGCCGAAGCCGGCAAGGCGGATGCGGATGGCGGGATCACGGCTCAGCTCACGCGCCCGATCCGGCGTCGCTACAACCAGCGCCGCGCTGCCATCGGCCGGGTGGGTCTGGCTGCCGAAGGTGACCGTGCCGCCGTCCTGCACCGGACGCAACCACTCAAGACCCTCGGCAGTCGATAGCGTCGTCCCCTCGTCGCCATCGAGGGTGGCGACGACCTTGCGCAAGCGTGAATCGGGGATCTCGAACGGCAGCGTCATGAAGCGCTTCTGGAAGGCGCCGTCATCGGCCAGCGCCATCTGGTACTGCTCGGTCCGGCGCAACACGACGGCGTGTTGCTCGGCGCGGGTGATACCGTGCTTCGCGGCCACGTTCTCGGCGGTCTGCAGCATCGAGTGCGAACCTAGTGGGTCGCAGCCAAAATTGTCGAGCACCCAATCCTCGTGCGTTCCGGTACCGCCCGGGGCGCGCGGATCAGGGTAGTAGAGATGAGGGCCGTTGGAGGTACGGTCGCAGGTCGCGACCAGTGCGACGCTCGCCAGGCCACTATCTATCTCCTGGGTTCCAGCGAGCAATGCACGGGCGCCGGTGGCACACGCCTGGTTGATGGTCGGCCCGGTCAGCTGGCCGATTCCGGCGAGGCCAGCGAACCACGGCAGGCCATACAGGGTGTGCTGTTGCGGCACCGTGGTGCCGAGCACTCCGTAGTCGAACACCTCGGCCGGGAGGTCGCGACGGGCCAGTTCACGCTGCGCGACCCAGGCGGCGAAACGCACGGCATGCAGACTGGCGAAGCTCCCCTGCCAACGCGCGAACGGTGTTGACCAGTAGGCCCCGTAGGGTATTTCTGCTTGGTAAGTTGGCATGTCAGCGCATCATCAGTGACGGCAGCCAGACCGAAATCGCCGGGATCAGCACCAGCAATGCCAGGCGCACGATGTCGACGAGCCAGAACGGGGTCACGCCCTTGAATATGGTCGCCAGGCTCACGTCGGGCAGCATGCCGTTGAGCACGAACACGTTGAGCCCGACCGGGGGCGTGATCAGGCTGATCTCGGTGACCACGACGATGACGATGCCGAACCAGATCAGCACCATCTCCGGATCGACCAGGGTGCCAAAGTCGAGCCCCAGCACCAGCGGGTAGAAGACCGGCACGGTCAGCAGGATCATCGACAGGCTCTCGAGCACGCAACCGAGCACGACGTAGATCGACATGATCAGCAGCACCACCATCAGCGGTGACAAGCCGTAGGAAATGACCATTTCGCCGAGTTCCGTGGGCATACCGGCGACATTGATGTAGTTCGAGAAGATCAGCGCGCCGATCAGGATAGTGAAGATCATGGCCGTGGTACGCACACTCTCGATCAGGATCTGCATCAGGTCGCGCCAGCCAAGCCGGCCACGTAACAGGGCGAACAGGAAACCGCCGAAGGCACCGATACCACCCGCCTCGGTCGGCGTAAAGACGCCGCCGTAGATGCCGCCGATGACCAGCGTGAACAACACCAGCACACCCCAGACGCCGCGCAGGGCACGCCAGCGCTCGGTCCACCCCATGCGCTCGCCGGGCGGGCCAGAGGCCGGGTTGATGCGCACGGTCACCATCACCGCGACCAGATAGAGGGCGATGCCGAGAATCCCGGGGATGATGCCGGCGATGAACAGCAGGCCGATGTTGGACTCGGTCATGATGCCGTAGATCACCAGGATCACGCTCGGTGGGATCAGGATCCCCAGCGTGCCGCCGGCGGCGATCGAACCGGCGGCCAAGCTGTCGGCATAACCGAAGCGGCGCATCGGTGGCATCGCCACCTTGGACATGGTCGCCGCCGTCGCCAGGCTCGAACCGCAGACCGCACTGAACCCACCGCAGGCCACTATGGTGGCCATCGCCAGACCACCGCGGCGATGGCCAAGAAAAGCGTAGGAGGCGGCGTAAAGTTCGTCGGACAAACCTGCCTGGCGGACGAAGTTGCCCATCAGGATGAACAGCGGCACCACCGACAGGCTGTAGGCAAGACCGGTCTCATAGGTAACATTGACCGCCATTGCCATCGACGGCGACCAGCCGACGACGATACCAAAACCGGCAAAACCGACCAGCCCCATGGCGAACGCGATCGGCACGCGCAATGCGACCAGCGCCAGCAGGATGGCAAAGGCGATCAGTGACTCGGTCATTGGCGGACCGTGGCGAACGAACGAAGGTCAGCGATCACGGCGTAGCTTCTCCCGGGCAAGCCACAGGTAGACCACGCCGGTGACCGCGATCATCACGCTCATGAAGTAAACCATCGGGCCGAGGGGGATTTCGAGGATCGCGGTGACGTCGCCGTAGCGAACGCTGGCACCCGCCTTCTGCCAGACGTGATAGCTGAGAACGAACAGCAGTCCCGCACACAGCACGGCGATCGCGGCGTCGCGCAGGTGGCGAATGCTTACCGGGATCAGGCGATCGAACAGATCGACGGTGACGTGCTCGTCACGCGCGGTGACCAGCGGCAGCCCGGCGAAGATCATCGTCGCCAGCGCCACCTCGGTCATCTCGAAACCACCGTAGACCGGCGTATTGAACAGGTAGCGTCCGATGACGTCGACAAACGTCAACATCATCATGAAGAAAAGCAGGGTGGCGGCCAATCCGCCGAGCCCGCGCTGCAGCCAACGCTGCACCGCGGACCCGGTGGGGCGGAAAAAGCCGGGCGTGGTCCCTGGCGGGTCCACTCAGGACCCCAAGGTCAAGTCTGGACGAAGTGGCTTGCGATCCAGGATGCCCAGATTCGAGGTGCAAAGCGCACGTAATAGCTGGCTATTGCGAGGCCTGGCAACTAGATACCGGAACATGCTGGGCGCAAGATAGACATTCATGACCTGACCGGGGATGCCCTCACTTGCCGGCGGCGACCCTGGCGATCTCGGTGCGCAGGTCGGACATGACCACGGAGCCGTTGACACCCTTGCTCTTGACGTCACCGATCCACTTGTCCTCGAGGCTGGCGGTACGTGCCTTGATCTGGTTGACCAGATCGGGAGTGGCGTCGATCACCTGCACGCCGTCGGCCTTCATCGCCTCGACGCCGATGATATCGACCCGGTCCCAGGCCTTGCCGGAAAGGCGGGCAAAGTTCTCGCCAGAGACCTTCATCACCGCCGCCTGGTCAGCCTTCGACAGGCTGGCGAAGGTTTTCGGGTTCATCACCAGGAAGAAGCTGACGTTGTACAGGCCGTCCGGGACCAGGGTCGCGTGACGTACCAGCTTGGTCAACTTGAATGACTTGATCGACTCCTTCGGGAAAAAGACGCCGTCGGCCACGCCGTTGGCCATCAGCTCGTAGGAGGCTGGCGCCGGCTTCAGCAGCGGGGTGACGCCGATCGCCTTGGCGACATCGTTGACCACGCCACCACCGACGCGGATCTTCAGGCCGGAGAGATCCTGGATGTCCTTGATCGGGCGCTTGGCGTTGTAGATCTGCCCCGGACCGTGGGTGAACATGCTGAGAACCTGCACACCGTCGTGCTCGTTGGCCTTCTCGAAGTACTTCTTGTAGATGCGCCAGTAGGCGACGGATACCGACTCGGCGCTGTTGCCGAGGAACGGGAACTCGACCGCCTTGGTCAGCGTGAAGCGGCCCGGCTGGTAGCCGTGCACACCGTAAGTGACGTCGGCAATGCCATTCATCGCCAGGTCGAAGTGTGACGGCGGGTTGCCCAGTGCTTTCGGCAAGACCTTGATGATGACGCGCCCGTCGGTCGCCTTGGCGACCTGGTCGGTCCACGGGATGATCATGTCCTTGACGATCGGGTGACTGGGCGGCAGCCAGGACGACAGGTTCAGGGTGGCCGCCTGGACGCTGGTCGCGGCGAGCAGGCCCGCAACGAGGCCGAGCTGGATCAGGGTATGTTTTTTCATCATGTTCCTCCTAAAGGGTGTCGTATGGCGTGGCGCTACGCGCTTCTTTGCCACATTCGGGTTGAGGGGGTCAGCGGAAGACGCCAGCCAAGTGGCCTGGCTGAAGCCCCCTGCCCCGTCGAGAACAACTCATTATAAAGAGGCGCACGACCCTGTCACCCCCAATTCGTAGCGGTGACCCGAGCCCGTATATGGCACCAGTCGGCCCCACCCTCCGTGCACCACCGCCAGGAGGCACACAGCCCCCGAGCAAGCCCGACTTTCACCTGCCTGGGTAAACTGCCGGCCGATTTCCGTTGAAAAAAAATGCCGGCCAGATGGCCGGCATATCCACCACAGAGAGAAATCCGGCTCAGAAAAACGCCTGGATCCCGGTCTGCGCGCGACCGAGGATCAGGGCGTGGACATCGTGTGTGCCCTCGTAGGTATTGACCGCTTCGAGATTCATGACATGGCGGATGACGTGGAACTCGTCGGCAATACCATTGCCGCCATGCATGTCGCGAGCGACGCGGGCGATATCGAGCGCCTTGCCACAATTGTTGCGTTTCATCAGTGAGATCGCCTCGGGGGCGGCACGTCCGTCGTCGAACAGGCGACCAAGGCGCAGGCAGCCCTGCAGGCCGAGAGTAATCTCGGTCTGCATGTCGGCCAGTTTCTTCTGGATCAGCTGGGTCGCAGCCAGCGGACGACCGAACTGGATGCGGTCGAGGGTGTACTGCCGGGAGGCATGCCAGCATGCCTCGGCGGCACCCATGACGCCCCAGGCGATGCCGTAGCGGGCCCGGTTAAGGCAACCGAACGGACCGGCCAGACCCTTGACGTTGGGCAGCAGGTTCTCCTCGGGGACGAACACGCCGTCCATGACGATCTCGCCGGTGATCGAGGCGCGCAGCGAAAACTTGCCTTCGATTTTCGGCGCGCTGAGGCCCTGCATCTCCTTGTCGAGCACAAAGCCGCGGATAACATCGTCCTCGGTCTTGGCCCAGACGACGAAAACATCGGCAATCGGCGAGTTGGTGATCCACATCTTGGTGCCGTTGAGCTGGTAACCGCCGTCGACCTTCCTGGCCCGTGCCTTCATGCCGGCAGGGTTGGAGCCGGCGTCGGGCTCGGTCAGGCCGAAACAGCCGACCCACTCGCCGGTGGCGAGCTTCGGCAGGTATTTCATACGGGTCTCTTGCGAGCCGTAGGCGTGGATCGGGTACATCACCAGCGACGACTGCACGCTCATCGCCGAGCGGTAGCCGGAATCGACCCGCTCGACCTCGCGGGCGACCAGGCCGTAGCTGACGTAGTTGACGGCCGCGCAGCCGTACTCTTCGGGCAGGGTTGAGCCGAGGAAGCCGAGTTCGCCCATTTCGTTCATGATCTCGCGGTCGAAGATCTCGTGGCGATTGGCCTCGATCACGCGCGGCAACAGCTGCTCTTGGCAATAGTCGTGGGCCGCATCGCGGATCAGCCGCTCCTCCTCGCTCAACTGGTCGTCGAGCAGTAGCGGGTCTTCCCAACTGAACACGGGGCGGGCCTTGGACTTTTCTGTGCTCATCTCACTCCTCCAGGAATACTCTGTGGGTGACCGTGGCCACTCCAATGTTCGTGTTCAGATGTACTGGCCGCTATCGACCTTGATCACTTCGCCGGTGATCATGCGCGCCGCGTCCGACAGCAGGAACAGCACCGTATGGGCGATGTCGCCTGGATCGGCTAGTCGTTTCAATGCGGTCTCGGCGAGCGCCGCATCGAGGATCTCCTGCGGCAGTGTCGTCGCCATCTCGGTCATCACCATGCCGGGTGCGACGGCGTTGACCGTCACCCCCTTGGGACCGAGTTCCTTGGCAGCGGTCTTGGTCAAACCGACCAGGCCGGCCTTGGCAGCACTGTAATTGGCCTGGCCGAACTTGCCGCGCAGGCCATTGATCGAGGTGATGTTGACGATCCGTCCGTGGCCTGCGGCACGCATGCGTGGCGCCAGCGCACGTAGCGTGTTGAAGGCGCCGGTCAGGTTGACCGACAACACCACCTGCCACTCCTCGTCGCTCATCTTGATCAGACTGCGGTCGCGGGTGATGCCGGCATTGTTGACCAGCAGGGTCGTATTTTCCGGTAATTTCGCGACGGCTGCCGCGACACTGGCGGCGTCACTGACGTCGACCTCATGGCAGATGAACGGCGCGTCCCTGTCCGGCGCACCGACATCGAAAGCGTGGACCTCGGCCCCGGCCGCGACCAGCGCCTCGGCAATGGCCCGGCCGATGCCTCGATTGCCACCGGTGACTACGGCGGCACGGCCATGGAAATCCCACGTCGGTACGGCGTGTTCTTCCATGCCCAGCGTCAACCGAGCGGACGGCTGAAGGCCAGCCGCTGCACCGGGTGAAATCCCGACCGCTGCAGGAAGCGCAACAGGCCGAAGTTATCCCAGTAGACCATGGTGCGTACGGTCTCGACCCGCAACGAGGCCAGGTTGGCCAGCAGTTGCGACACCAGCGCGGCACCAATGTGGCGCCCGTGGAACGACGGGTTGACCCCGATGGTGTCGATCACCGCCGTGGTCGCGGTCTGGCCGAACTCGCCGTAATCGACCCGCGCCATGATGAAACCGACCACCAGGCCGTCGTCCTCGGCGACCAGCGACAGGCGGATACCCGATTGCTGCAGGGCTTCATCGACCTTGCGCCGGTAGTAACCGGTGCGGTCGCGGCCGGTGACGTGCTTGTCGATACGCACCAGCGCCGCAAGGTCGGCGGCCTCGAGACTGCGCACCATCACCTCGTCGCGCGACAGTGCCTCGAAGTCGTCGGCATTCGGATCGCTGTAGTCGGGATCTTGGGAGAACTGGTTGACCAGTTGCTGGGTCGTCGGATGCGATGAGTTGCTCATACCTGCCCCCTGCTCAGAACTGGCCGCTGGCCGCTTCGCGCTCGAGCACGAGGCGAGGCGCCAGGGAAAAACCGACCGCCGCGAAAAAACCGAGCAACTCGGTTTCGTCCCAACCGGCCTGGGTCTGGATTTCGGATGCACCGCGTTCCTTGGCGCCGGCGCACAGCCCATCCATCAGCACGTGGCCGATGCCGGCGGCCTTGCGTTCCGGATCGACGGTCAGGGCGTCGAGGACCGCGACCGTCTCGGCACCACCAAACTCGCCATTGAGGATGTGGGCCAGCCCGAAGCCGACGATGGCGTCACCGTCGCAGGCCGCGAGGGCGACAAAGGTACGCTCGTCGCGGGCCAGCGCCTTGATCCACTTTTCGAAGAAGCCGCGGCGCGAGACCTGGCTCACGCGGCGGTCGAGGGCCACCACCGCGTCGAGGTCGTCGACCTGCAACGGGCGCAGCGATACGGATGTTTGTTCGGCCATGATTTCCCCTTGTAGGTGTCCGCTCCGTCGGCCTCAGGAGGCCTTGGCAAGACCACCCTGCTGCTGCAGTTTCTCGTGACGGAATGCGCCCCAGATCGCCGCGCCGATGGCGCCAGCATAGATCGAGTCGTCGTGGCCCATCGCGTTGAGCTTGAGCTTTTGCTTGACGAGCGACTCATTGAGCGCAGCGACCAGCCCCTCGTCAAGCGCCAGGCCGCCGGTCATCAGCGTAACCCCTTCGCCAGCCTTGATCACCTTGAGCAGCTTGGCCAGGCGCCCGGCCATCGACAAGTGAATACCCTTGAGGATGTTCGGTGCCGAGATGCCGCGCGAGACCATGTTGATGACGTCGGTCTCGGCCAGCACTGCGCAGATGCTCGACACCACTTCCGGGTCGTCGGCCTGCTTCGACAGCGGACCGATCTCCTCCTGGGCGATACCGAGGTAGCGGGCGATGTTCTCGAGGAACTGCCCCGAGCCCGACGCGCACTGGCTGGTCATGCGGTACGAGAGCACCTTGCCACGCTCGTCGACCTTGATCGCCTTGCCGTTCAGCGCCCCGATGTCGAGCACCGAACGCGCTTCCGGATTCAGGAAGACAGCCCCGCGTGCGTGGGTGGTCATCGAGAAAAAGTGGCCAGTCGAGAACTTGATGTTCTCGCCGTCGCCGGTGGTGGCGATGTAGTCGAAGTCGCTCTCGGCCATCCCCTCCTTCTCGATCAGCTCCTCGAAGGCACGGCGTGCCAGCTGCAGCGGGTCGCGGTTACGGATGCGGTCAACACGCTTGGCGAGCCACTCAATATTGTCGCCCTCGATCCTGAACAGCGCAGTCTTGACCGCACCGGTACCCAGATCAATACCTGCCGTGATAGCCATATCAAGCTGCCTCCATCACCGCGCGCCGGGCGAACTCTGCGCCGCCCAGTGCCCCGGTGTAAATCGAGTTGGGATTAATATTCAGCGTGCGCTCACCGTAGTTCTCCTCGACCAGCTTGCGCAGTTCCTTGACGGCAGCCTCGTTCTTGGCAACGCCGCCAGTGAAGGTGAATTCGTCCTCCACCCCGCCGGAGCGTGACAGGATCGACATCGCCCGCAGGATGATGGCGCGGTGCAGTCCGGCCATGATGTCCTCGCGTTTCTCGCCGAGGGAGAGCCGGTCGCGCAACTCGGCGCCGGCGAACACCGTGCAGGTCGAGTTGATGCGCACGTTCTTGGTCGACTTCATCGCCAGCGGGCCGAGCTCGTGCAGGCCGAGGTTCATCTCGTCGGCGATGTAGCCGAGGTAGCGGCCGCAGCCGGCGGCGCAGCGGTCGTTCATCTGGAAGTTGACGACAATGCCGGTGTCATCGACCTGGATACCCTTGGTGTCCTGGCCACCGATATCGAGCACGGTACGCGTGTTCGGGTACATCAGGTGGGCACCGAGACCGTGGCAGAGGATCTCCGAGCGGATGTGCTCCTTCGGGAACGGCAGTCGCACGCGACCGTAACCGGTGCCGACGACGTAGGTCTCCTCGATTTCGACATCCAGCGCCGTCTTGATCGGCGCGGCGACCGAGTCCTCGTCGGCCTTGAAGTCGTGGCCTTCCTCGGTCATCACGCGGTGCAGGGCGCGCGGAAACTTGCCGATCATGTCGCCAGCCGGCGGGCGGTTCTCGACCTCGATGATCGACTTGTCGTAGACATTGAGCATGGCGTCGAACGGTAACCCGGACTCCTCGGCCACCGCCTCGGCGAGCTGCATGTACTGCGAGCCGGCGAGGTCACGGAAGAAGTCCGACTTGCGCTCGACCCCCGGGGCGTAGAGTCCATGCACCTTCTCGCGCAGCCGAACGAAAGTTTCGTCGATCGACTCGGCGAGCGCCTTGCGGATCTTGGCGAAGCGCAGGTCCTCGCCGTTCTTCAGGCAGGTATCCTGCAGGTCCTGCAACTGCTCGAGGAACTGCTCGAGGCGGAAGTTGCGCTCCAGCCCTTCGATCAGCTCGTCGACCTTGCCTTCCAGCCCGGCGACTCCGGCGAGTCCGCGCCGGAACAGCGTCAGGCGCGTGTCGATGAACGCCTCCTGCTTGGCCACGGCGCTGGCGGTGTCGTAGTTCGAGCGCGAGTTGGTGATGCCGTGCCCGAGCTGGGCCCCTGTCTCGTCCATGACCACCGCCTTGGTGGTGGTCGAGCCGAGATCAATGCCAATAAAACATTTCATATTCGGACTCCTCAGGCCGCGATCGGCTTGCTGCCGCCGCGCCGCTGCTCGATCATCTGGAAGTAGCTCTCGAGCCGGTTCTTGACGTTGGCGTGCGAGAAGTAGCGCGGATCGACCAGGTCGGTCTCGATGAAGGCGCCGGGTTTGCCGGTGCGCTTTTCGATTTCGCGCATCATCAGCAGCTCGCCGGCGGCGAAGCTGTTGCAGCTCTTGATCGAGTTGGTCAGGAAACCATCGGCCTCGTACTCGTTCATGTACTGCTCGATCAGGTCGACCCGCTGCGGCATGTTGTTGTTGGTGTAACAGCCCAAACAGTACTCGGCGAGCGACTCGAGCGGGTTGTCCGGACTGTGACGGAAGCCCTGGTCGTAGAGACCGCCGACCTTGGAGTAGGTGCTGGCGACCACCACCGCGCCTTCATCGTAGAACAGTTTCCAGAACTCGCGGAAACTGGTCCAGTTGGGCGGTCCCTCGACCACCAGCCGGTAGCGCTGGTCGGTCTGCTCACCCTCGGGGGTGATCGGTCCCTGGCCCTTGTCGATGCGCGCCTGGATCTCCTTGCGCAGCACCTTATAGTAGTCGACCGCCTGCTGGGTGCCGCGGAATGCGGTGAAAATCGGACCCATGTAGTAGACCGCACCGAAGTAGGCGTCGATCGGGCTCGGCTTGTGCTTGGCCGACTCGAGCACCCAGACCAGGTCGTCCTCGGCCTGCGCCGAGCGCTTCATCATCTCGCGCAGCCGGTCGATGTCGAACTTGACCCCGGAGACCTCCTCGAGGCCCGGGATGACGACTTCCTTGAGCTGCTTGACGACGTACTCGACCATGTTGCGGGTGATCTTGCCATCGCCCTGGTAGGGCACCTGCAGCATCAGCGTCGGGCAGTGGTACTCGTGGCGCAGCAGCTCGAACCACTTCATGAACGTGTAGCAGCCGGTGTAGGAGAGCAGCAGCACGTCGGGACGCGGCATCGGCTTGCCGTTGGGCGCGATGTTGCCCTGGCTCATCATGCCGATGTCGGACTTGACGTAGGTGCAGACGTCCTCCGAGTGGCCCGACTTCTCGGCGTCCATGATCATGCCGCCGCTCTTCTTGCGCATGCCGTTGTTGATCGCGTTGATCTCGGGCAGGTTGTTGACCAGGTCGAAGCAGCGGATCAACTCGTTGAGGTTGCCGGGAACGAAGGTGCTGACCACCTTCTTCCCGGTCTCGCCGGACGAGGTGAGCGCATCGTAATTGCTGGCGATGAGCTCCTTCTGCATGATCATCGACGGCTCTTTGATAACCTCGGTCTGTGCTTGGTTGCTCATGATCTCAGCTCCACAGCTTGATTGAATCGGCGAAGGTGCCGGCTTGTTCGCGTATCGGCGCCATCTGCCCGGAGTTCTCCGCGTACTTGAACGAGATGTACGGAACGTTGTGCTCGGAGATCTTGTCGGCGAGCATCGGCCGCCACAGCAGCGCCGGATCGCAGAAGCTCGGTGCGGCGAAGATCACCCCTTCGGCGCGGTTCTCGCGGATCGACTCGAGCAGCTGCTTGCCGACGTCCTCCTCGGTCTCGGCATACTTCGCGGCGGTGTCGGCCGAATGGTGGAGGAATGCCGAGGCGAGCGCCTGGAAGGGGTTGATGTCGGTCGGCACATCCTCCTTCAGCCAGCGGTTCACCTGGATGTAGTCGTCATCGACGATGTAGCAGCCTGACATCTCGATCGACTTGATCAGGTTCAGCGGCGGCTGCTCGCAGAACGAACCGTTGATGATGACCCGGCAGTTGTCGCGCTTCGGCTTGTCCTCGATGGCCACGGCCTCCAGGTACTCGCGCAGCATGTCGCTGTGCTCCTCGACCGGCAGCACCATCCCGGCACGGGCCAGCAGGTAGAGCTCGGCGGTCGGGATCTTCCAGGGCTCGGCGGAACGCTGCTTGTAGATCTCGCGGATCAGCGCACGGTTCTCGTTGTAGACCTTGATCGAGTTGCGCAGGTCGTCGTCGCTGACCTTGCGTCCGGAGAGCTCTTCGAGCCCTTCGAGCAGTTCGCGCATTTCCTGCTGGTAGAAGAGGCCACCGATGTCGTCCTTGTAGTTCTGCGGCACGTCGATGTAGCGGACATAGGTGTCCGGGAACATCAGCTTCCACATGCCCGACAGGTTGCGGATGACATCGCAGATGCTCGGGAAAAGCATGCCGTCGACGAAATCGAGCCGCTTGGCGATGCCCAGCTCGATGGTCGAGCGCGGAATGCGGCAGATGTAACTCTGGTAGTAGGCGTCGCCGTGGATCACCTCCATCTGGTCGCCACCACCCATGATGCCCAGCGGCAGCATCCCGGCGGCGTGAATCAGTTCTACCGGAACATAGACCGGCATGTAGCCGATCACCTTGCGGCCCGGATCGGCGGCCTTCCATTCGCGCGAGGCGCTGAAATGGAGGTCCTCGTAGAGCGCCTCGCAGCGCTTGATGATGTCAGCGGTACTCATGCTCAACGGTCCTCCCAGTTCGCGGGGCGCTTCTCAATGAACGCCACCAGGCCTTCGGTGGCGTCATGCGTCGCCATCAGGCCATCGAGATAAAGCGTTTCGACCTCGGCCAGCTTGGCCTTGATCCGCCTGGCGGCGTCTCCATGTGCCGCCTGCACAGCGAAACGCAGGCTGCTCGCGCTGTGCGGCGCGAGGTGGGTATCGAAATAATCCAGGGCGGCGGCCTCGGGGTCGTCGACAGCGGCATTGGCCAGGCCGATCCGGGCCGCCTCGGCACCGCCGACCGAACGGCCGGAAAAGAGCATATCTTCGGCATGCACGCGCCCGACCCGTTCCGGCAGCAGGCAGGAGGCGGCCGGGGCAAATACCCCGATACGAATCTCCGGCTGGCCGAGGGCGGAATCCGGGGAGACGAACATCAGGTGCCCGGCGGCAGCCACCTCGAGCCCACCACCGAGGCACTGGCCGCGTACCGCGACCAGTATCGGTACCGGGAAATCGACCATCCGGGCGACCAGGGCGTGCAGGCCGCGCAACATGTCGGCACACTGCTCCGGCAGGTGCTCCTCGACGCTGGCGCCAAAGCTGAAGTGCGGCCCCACGTGGTCGAGCAACACGCCATGCAGATCGGCGCTGTCGCGTGCCTCGGTCAGTGCGGCATCGAGCGCGGCGATCATGGCCGCATCGATGATGTTGGCCTTCGGACGGTCCAGGCGCAGACGTAGCAGCTTGCCGTCACGCTCACGCCAAACCTTCAGTGGGCTATCACTCATCGCCTCAGTCCTGTGCCTTCGGAATCAGGCTCTCGACCAACTCTTCACTCCATGGCGCGCCCTTGGCCAGCGCCTGGCGCAGGGCGACGAAGTCGATTTCACGACCGATCTCGCGATTGCCCTCGTTGAAGGCGCGGAATCCGGTACGTGCCTCGTTCATCATGTTCAGTGCCAACCAGGCGCGGCTGTTCTCCTTGTTGCGGTTCCAGGCGTCGAGCTTCGGCTTGCGCAGCTCCTCGAGACTCTTGGCCATGCACTCGGGGAAGGTCTCGATCAGCTTGGCGCACAGTGCCTCGACCGCCTCGTCGAGCAGGCTCAGGTCGATTTCGCCAGACTTGACCTGTTCACGCGCAGCCTTGGCCTCGGCACCGCTCTTGAATTCGCCGTGGACAATACGACCGAACTGGTCGAGAAACTGGTCGGTGACCACGCCTGGGTTGGCGACGAACTCGCCGTCGATCTTCAGCGCCGGGACGATCTGCGAAATTACGCCCAGGCGGTAGGCCTTGTGCGCCGAGAACGGTTCACACAGGGTGCCGGAAACCATCGCCTGCTCGCAGCCGATCATCACCGGCAGGAAATCGGTCGCCCCACCGATCGCCGCCGAGCCGTGTTTCGGACCCGCCTGGCCGAAGTTGGCCAGATCCTGGGCGACGGTGAAGTCGGCCGCCATGCCGATCTCCTGGCCGCCGCCGATGCGCATGCCGTTGACGCGGCAGATCACCGGCTTGTCGCAGCCGAGGATGGCGCTGACCATGTCGTTGAACAGCCGCATGTACTGGCGGTATTCCTGCGGATTGCCAGCGTAGTACTCAGCATATTCCTTGGTGTTGCCGCCGGTGCAGAACGCCTTGTCGCCGACCGCGGTGAAGACCACGGCGTTGATTGCGCGGTCGACCGAGGCACGGCGGAAAGCGAGGATCACCGCCTTGACCATGTCGGTGGTGTAGCTGTTGTACTGCTTGGGGTTGTTGAGCACGATCCAGGCGTTGTAGAGCCCGTCGGCGACGCTGCCGTCGCGCCGTTTTGCCGGGCGGCGCTCGTAGCGCACCATGCCGTCGCACAGCGACTCGATTTCGGCGTCGAGCAGATTGTGGTCGACCAGCGCCTCGGGCGCTGTACGGTCTGCGATGGTCTGTGTGGAGTCGGTCATGATCGGTCCTGTCCTCTGATCAAGTTCGGTGCTTTAAGAAACGTTTCTTTGTAGGTCGGGCTTCAGCCCGACATCGATTCTGCATGTCAGGCTGAAGCCCGACCTACTAGGTGCTCTTGCGAAGTGCCATCACTCGCCCGGCACCAGGATCGCGCGCCGTGTCAACTTATGGTCATGTGCTGCGGAGAAGACCTCCTGGATCTGGTCCAGCGGGTGCTGCTCTACAAACGGTGCCAGCGCGACCTTGCCGTCCAGCACCAGGTCCAGTGCCGCGGGGTAGAGATCGACGTCACAACCCCAGTTGCCCTGCGCCTTGGCATGGAAGGCCATCAGGTTCGACAGCCGCAGCTCGACCGTATCCATGGTGAACCCGACAACGGCGAGATGGGCGCCGAAGGTCAGCAGCCCATAGGCGGTCTTCTGGCCAGCAGTCGTGCCTGAACACTCGAATATCTTCCACTCGGTGGTGCGCAAACCGTTCTCCTTGGCGTATCTCTGCACCGCCTTGCGCAGTTCACGACCCGAGAACTCACGGGCATTGAGCGCCAGCGCGGCACCATATTCGCCGATGGCATCGAGCTTGGCCTGGTCGACGTCGATGGCGATCACCGTGGCGCCGAACGCCGCCGCCACCTGGACGGCGTAGCCGCCGACGCCGCCGACACCGATAACGATCGCCAGGTCACCGGACTGGACGTCGGCCTGGACCACCGCCTGGTACGGCGTGGTCAGCGCATCAGCGATCACCGAGACGTCGGCGAGTTGCAGGCCGGCCGCCGCCAGGCGCCCCTCGTCGACCTCACAAAGGCCATGGGCCGGAACGGTGATATGACTGGCAAAACCGCCGTGGATGTCGTTACCCGGCATCTTCTGCGCGCGGCAGATAGTGCCGTGGCCACGCTGACACAATTCACAGGTACCGCACGGGATGACTGCCGGCACGATCACCGCCTTGCCCTGCCACGCGGCGGCATCGGCTCCAGCGGCAACGACCCGGCCACTTATCTCATGACCAAGGGTCAGCGGCAGCGGCTGGTTGGTCCGCACGCCGTCATAATAGAAACCGAGGTCGGTGTGACAAACACCGCAACCGGCGATCTCGACCATCACTTCATCCGCGGCTGGCGTGGAGGGGTCGAACAGATTGCGAACCAGGGGTTCGCTAACAGCGGTCATTTCCCAACGATGGGGCTCAAGACTCACGGCACTACCTCCTCAAGGTTGTAATTCTGTTTTAACGCCATTATATTGACGTTTACGTAAACGTCAACCTAAAATACCGTCAAGGTACAAAAAATGGTTCACCAGGACAGAAACGTCAAACTCGCGCCAATATTTTTTAGCTCCTTGTATAGAACGGGGTTGTGCAAATGATACGCATCAATCACAATAATGAAATGCCATATAAGGAACTGCTATTGGCTGATGCCGCACTGCAGCAGCAATGCATCTCGCGAGCCATGCCCGTATACGCGGTGATTACACCGGAATGGCGAAAACGAACCCGGCACATGGATGCGCCGACCGAACCCCAGACTGGCCCAACCAGCAAGAGAGCGCACCATGACCAGTGAAACCACGCAATCCGTATCGATCGTAATGACCGGCAGCGGCGGTGCGGGTGTAATGACCGCCGGGAGCATGCTCCTCGACGCCGCCGGCCGTGCCGGTTACTACGCACTGATGACGCGCTCTTCCGGCCCGCAGATTCGTGGTGGCGAGGCCGCGGCCATGGTGCGCATCGCCACCCACCCGGTCGAGTCGCATACCGACCGCTACGACATGCTGGTCGCGATCGACTGGCAGAATGTCGACCGGTTTGCCGCCGAGATCCCGATGGACGAGGCGAGCCTGATGGTTGGCGACCCCAAGGGCGGAGAGCTACCCAAGAAAATTGTCGTCACCGGGGCCCGCCAGGCCGAATTGCCCATGAAGGCGCTGGCCAAGGAGATCGAGGGCGGGCGGCCGAACATGCTCATCCTCGGCGCCGTCGCGTCGATGATCGGGCTGCCTGAGCAGGTGGTCACCGAGGTCATCGAGCGCAACCTGGCGCGTAAGGGCCAGGCGGCGGTCGACGCCAGCATCGCCTGCGTCCGTGCCGGCGCCCAGGCGGCAGCGGAGTTGCCACCGGTGCCGCAGCTGGCCCCGGCCAGTGCCGACAGTACCCGCTGGAGCATCACCGGCAACCAGGCTGCCGGCCTCGGCGCGGTGCGTGGCGGGGTCCGCTTCGTTGCGGCCTACCCGATCACCCCCGGCACCGAAGTACTGGAGTGGCTCGCCCCGGCGCTGAAGAAGGTTGGTGGCGTGCTGGTGCAGGCTGAGGACGAACTCGCGTCGGTGACCCAGATTATCGGCGGCTCCTACGGTGGCACGCCATCGCTGACGGCGACCTCGGGCCCGGGCCTGGCGCTGATGATGGAATCCATCGGCCTGGCGGTGGCCTCGGAGACGCCGATCGTCATCGTCGACGTGATGCGCGGCGGCCCGTCGACCGGCATCCCGACCAAGTCCGAGCAGAGCGACCTGAACATCGCCGTCTACGGCTTGCATGGCGACGCACCGCACATCGTGGTCGCGCCGACCTCGCTCGGCGACTGCCTGTTCACTACCCAGTGGGCGGTGCACCTGGCCGAGAGCCTGCAAACCGCGGCGATTGTCCTCTCCGACCAGTCGCTGGGCCAGAGCCAGGCGATCATCGATCGACCAGCCGACGTCGCCTTCCTGGCCAAGCGTGAGACGCCGGCCGAGATCGGCGAGGACTTCAAACGTTACGCCATCACCGCTTCCGGGGTCTCGCCGATGCCGATTCCGGGCATGACCGGCGGTCAGTACACCGCGGACGGCCTCGAGCATACCGAGAGTGGCACGCCATCGAGTTCTGACACCGATCACAGCGCCCAGATGGACAAGCGACTGCGCAAGCTGACCAGCTTCAACTACGGTGACCACTGGGCTGACATCGACGGCGATGGCGAAACCGCTATCCTGACCTGGGGCTCGACTTCAGGACCAGTCACCGAGGCCCTCAACCGGGTACGGGCCGACGGCGGCAACGCCCGCCTGATCAAGATCCGCCTGCTCTTGCCGGTGCAGCCGGAACGCTTCGCCGCCGCCCTCGAGGGTGTCAAGCGGGTGCTGATCATCGAGCAGACTCACGGTCAACAGTTCTACCGCTACCTGCGCGCCCACTACGAACTCCCCGATGACGTCCAGGTCTTCGCCAAACCGGGTCCGCTGCCGATCCGGCCGGCGGAAGTCGTCGAACGCCTTGCCAACTGGAGCTGATGATGGACACCAACACCGCTAGCAAACCGCTCACAGCCAAGGACTACAAGTCCAACGTCAAGCCGGTCTGGTGCCCAGGATGCGGCGACTTCGGCGTCCTGTCGTCGATGACCAAGGTCCTGGCCGAACTGAAACTCTCACCCGAGAATGTTGCCGTGATCTCCGGCATCGGCTGCTCATCACGCATTCCGGCCTACCTGGACTGCTACGGCTTCCACGGCGTCCACGGTCGTGCACTGCCACTGGCGATCGGCCTCAAGGTGTCACGCCCCGACCTGACCGTCATCGTCACCGGCGGTGACGGCGACGGCTTCTCGATCGGTGGCAACCACTTCCTGCACGGCTGCCGACGTAATGTCGACCTGACTTACATCGTCATGGACAACCAGGTCTACGGCATGTCCATAGTCAAGGCTTCGGCGACCACCGAGCCGGACTGGGAAAAGAGCAAGTTGACCCCGGGTGGCCCGGGCATCAACCCGTTCCA
>QNFN01000003.1 GCA_003645555.1 Gammaproteobacteria bacterium
AAATCGGTCGCGACTCTGTGCCTCGTCCCAAGAAGCCTCTGATGAGGTTTTCTAAGGCACCTCGGCACGCAGCCGTCGCACATGGCGGTAGAGAGTTCGCGCGCTGACCCCAAGCAGGCGTGCGGCCCGGGCCCGATGGCCGCCGGTCTCCTCCAGGGCGGTGAGCACGGCTGTGTCGTCGATCCGACGACGAGCTGACGCAAGTCCGTGACCGGTAGCACGGCCCAACTCTGGTGATGGTGACCAGCCACCGTGGTGACCACGACCCTTCCCACTCTCGAGCGCCAGATGCTCGGGCCCGATCGGACCGTCGGCGGCAAGAATGGCGGCGCGTTCGATGATGTTGCGTAACTCGCGAATGTTGCCCGGATAGTCGTGTGCGAGCAGAGCTTCAATCACTTCCGGCGGCAACGGAAGGTGACGGTCGCCGTCTTCGGAACGGCCAAGGAAATGCTCGGCTATTGCCGGGATATCGCTCTTGCGCTCGCGAAGCGGTGGCACGTGGACCGGGAATGCGGAGAGCCGATAGTAGAGATCCTGGCGGAACTCACCACAATCAACCATCTGCTGGATGTCGCGGTTGGTGGCCGCGATTACGCGCACGTCGATTTTATGGTAATCGGTGCCGCCAATGCGGCGGATGGCACCGGTCTCCAGCACGCGCAGCAACTTGGTCTGTAACGCCAGTGGCAACTCGCACACCTCATCAATCAACAGCGTGCCGCCGTGGGCGGCCTCGAACAGTCCTTTCTTGAGCATCGTCGAGCCGGTGTAGGCCCCCTTTTCGCTGCCGAACAGTTCGTTTTCGATCAGGTTCTCACCCAGGGTTCCGCAGTCGACAATGATGAACGGCCCTTTCGGTCGGCTCGAATACTGATGCAGGTACTTGGCCACACACTCCTTGCCGGCACCACTTTCGCCGGTCAGCAGCACCGTGGTCATGGTCGGTGCGACCCGTTGCAGCAAGCTGGTCATGCGCAGGATCGTTCGCGAACGACCGACCAGCAGGTCGTCCTTCTCTGGCGTGTTCACCGGGTAGATGAACTCGCCCATGTAGAGCACCTCGCCTTGATCATCAAGCAGCGGTGTGGCCTGGATCTGCACGTACTCGGGCCGGTCGTCGGCATTGAAGTGGACGTGCATTACCTGGGTGGTCTGCTTGTTGCCAAATACCGACTCCATCGGGCAGTGCTCGCCGTAGTTGTGGCACGGCGCCTGGGCGTGGTGCGAGACCTCGTAGCAGTGGCGCCCGATCAGCGCATCGGCCTCGATGCCGTAGCGCTTGCGGTAACTTCGGTTGGCCGCAATGATCCGGTAGTCGGCGTCGATGACGACGAACGGATCCGGCAGAATGTCGATGATCTGGTCGCATGAGGGCTTACCCCTCATGATTGTTTTGGCGTCCACAGTCGTTCCCTCCTCCCATGCGATCAATTGTGACATGACCGTCATGACAACGCCTGATGCTGCCACCGTGTCCTGAGGCTGTCAAAGTGGATCGGCTGTCTGCATGGCGGCCCCCGGACGGGCCGCGTACAATCGCCGGACGCCGGCTCGACGGACCCCGCGATTAAGGAACCTCTGATCAAATCATGAACTCGTATCTGGCGCCAAGAATGTCCAGCTTGTTCGTTGCAAAGCTTCGCAATAGCTAGCTATTGCGTGCGCTTTACGCCTCAAATCTGAACATTCTGAAGCACCATCTACTTCGTCCAGACTTAATCAGAGGCTCCTTAACGCATGACCCTGCCCGACACGATCACCCTGACCCGTCCGGACGACTGGCACCTGCACCTGCGCGATGGCCCGGCTCTGGCCGCCGTAGTCGGCGCCTCAGCGGTGCAGTTCGAGCGTGCCATTGTTATGCCCAACCTGCGCTCGCCGGTGACTACCACCGACCGGGCAGAGGCTTATCGCGAACGCATCCTGTCGGCCCGGCCCGATGGGAGCGCTTTTTCTCCATTAATGACGCTCTACTTGACCGACCGCACCGCGGCTGATGAGATTCGGGCTGCATGTGCCAGCGGCTTTATCCACGGCGTCAAGCTCTATCCGGCCGGTGCGACGACCAATTCAGATGCTGGCGTGACCGACCTACGCCAGGCCTGGCCGGCACTCGAAGCCATGCAGGCGGAGCGCTTGCCGCTGCTGGTGCACGGTGAGGTGACCGATCCGGAGGTCGATGTTTTTGACCGTGAGGCCGTCTTTATCGAGCGTGTACTGGCGCCGCTGATGAACGACTTTCCCGAGCTGCGCGTGGTCTTTGAGCACATCACCACGGCCGATGCGGCGGATTTCGTCATCACCGGACCGGAACGGTTGGCAGCCACCGTGACGGCCCACCACCTGTTGCTCAACCGGAATGCCTTACTGGTGGGTGGCGTTTGGCCACACCACTACTGCCTGCCAGTGCTCAAGCGCGAGCGTCATCGTCAGGCCCTTCTGGCTGCGATCGGTACCGGCTGCAACCGTCTGTTTCTCGGCACCGACAGCGCCCCGCACCCGCGTGGTGCCAAGGAGTCGGCCTGTGGCTGTGCCGGGATATTCACCGCTTACACGGCGTTGGAACTCTATGCCGAAGCATTCGCCGAGGCCGGCATGCTCGATCGCCTCGAGGCCTTTGCCAGCCACCACGGACCGGACTGGTACGGTCTGCCACGCAACGTTGGCACGTTGACACTTGAGCGACAGCCAACACCGGTTCCGGAGGCCCTGCCCTTCGGCAACGACACCCTGGTGCCGTTTCGGGCCGGAGGCGAGGTGGCCTGGACCGTCCGGAACGCGACCGGGAGGATGGCATGAACGAGGCGGCTTCGACCCCGAGTCGGATGGCGTCACGCTTCCGCGGCTTTCTGCCCGTCGTGGTGGATGTCGAAACCGGCGGTTTCGAGGCCAAGACCGACGCCTTGCTCGAAATCGCCGCGGTGACACTGCGCTTCAATGAGGCGGGGCAGATCGAACCCGAAGCGACACATGCCTGTCATGTCGAGCCATTCGAGGGCGCCAACCTCGATCCCAAGGCGTTGGCGTTCACCGGTATCGATCCGTGGCACCCGTTTCGTTTTGCCAAGCCCGAGCGCGAGGCGTTACTGGCGGTATTTCAGCCAGTGCGCAAGGCCGTGCGTGACGCCGGCTGCAACCGGGCGATCCTGGTTGGGCACAATCCGCTGTTCGACCTCGGCTTTCTCAATGCCGCGGTGGAGCGAACCAAAATCAAGCGCAACCCGTTCCACCCGTTCAGCAGTTTCGACACGGCAACGCTCGGTGGCGTGGCCTACGGCCAGACGGTTCTGGCCCGCATCGCCGAGGTGGCGGGGATTGACTGGGATGCGGGCGAGGCCCATTCGGCGATCTACGATGCCGAACAGACCGCAAAAATCTTCTGTCGGATCGTCAACCTGTGGGACACGCTGCGGGAGGCGAGTCCTCCCGCCGAGTAGTTCTCAGGAGGCCGCTTCCGCGCCTCCGACCATCTGTTTCAATTGACCTTGCTCGTAGAGTTCAAGCGTGATGTCGCACCCGCCTACGAGTTCGCCGTCAATGTACAGCTGTGGGAAGGTCGGCCATTCGGCATAGCGTGGCAGGTTCTCGAAAATTTCCGGATCCTGAAGCACATTGACGTAAGCGAACTCCGCCTGGCACGCTTCGAGTGCCGCCGCGGTACGGCTCGAGTAACCGCACATCGGGAACTGCGGCGTGCCCTTCATGAACAGCACCGTCCGGTTCCCCTTGACGAGTTTGTCGATCCTTTCCATAACATCCATATGGATATCCTCTAATATTCTGGATTACAGTATGACGATGGTCCCATGACGGCAGATGGACCGGAATGACCTGGGTCATCAACCAGCGGTCTACACCCCGTCGACATTACGCTGCAGCCAGAACTCCAACAGTGCCAGGTGCCACAGTTTGCTGCCCTGGATTCGGGTCAGGTGCGCTTCCGGTTCGGCCAGCAGCCTGGCGACGTAGGCCTGGTTGAACAACCCACGGCCGCGAGCCGCCGGGCTGCCGAGCACGTCGCGCATGAAATCGAGGAACGGTCCACGAACGTACTTAAGCGCCGGTACCGGAAAGGAACCCTTGGGCCGGTCGATGACCCCGTCGGGCAGCAGTCCGCGCGCAATCTGCTTCAGGGGATGCTTGCCACCTGACTTCAATCTCAGCTCGGGTGGCATCTGTGCGGCCAGTTCGACCAGTTGATGATCGAGGAACGGTACCCGTGCCTCGAGACCCCAGGCCATGGTCATGTTGTCGACCCGCTTTACCGGATCGTCGACGATCAGTGTGGTGATGTCGAGGCGCAGTACCTGGTCCAGGAAGGTGTCGGCATCAGGCTCGGCGAGGCGTGCGGCGACCAGTGCCGCCGTGTGATCATCGCCATGGTAGGCGGAATCGACAGTGGCCAGGAACTCGTCATGATCACGGTCGAAGTAATGGTTGCGGAAACGTTCGACGGCCGGTAGCGACGCTTCCTCGGCCAGCATCTTCTGGTACCAGAAGTAACCGCCGAACACCTCGTCGGCGCCCTGCCCGCTCTGCACCACCTTGACCTCGCGCGAGACCTGCTCCGCCAGCAGGTAAAAGGCAATGGCGTCCTGACCGACCATCGGCTCGGCCATGGCATCAACCGCTTCGGGCAGTCGCTTGAGCACCTCGTCGTTGGGAATGAGGTAGCGATGATGGCGGGTGGCGAAGCGCTCGACCACCTGGTCGGAGTACTCGAACTCGCTGCCCTTCTCCTCCGGTTGGTCTTCGAAGCCGACAGAGAAAGTCAGGATGTCACTGACCCCGGCCTCGGCGAGCAGGCCGACCAGTAAGCTGGAGTCGAGTCCACCTGACAGCAGCACACCGACCGGCACATCGGCAATCCGGCGCCGTTTCTCGACCGCACTGATCAGCGCCGTGCGAACCGCCTCGGCCCACTCCCATTCGCTGAGTGGCCGCTCCGGCCGTCGCGCCGGCAGATGCCAGTAGACCCGCTCGCGCCGGCTGCCGTCGACCTCGATGGTCATGGTCGTCGCTGGCGGCAGCTTGCGCAGGCCCTTGAGGATGGTCCGTGGCGCCGGGATGACGGCGTGCAGCGTCAGCTGGTGATGCAAGCCGACCGGGTCGATGGCGGTAGCGACGCCGCCGACGGCGAGCAGTGCCTGGCTGCTGGAGGCGAAGCGCAAGCGGCCTGCATCGTGCGTGTAGTAGAGCGGTTTGATACCGAGACGATCGCGGGCCAGGAACAGGCGCCTCCTGGTGGCATCCCAGATGGCGAAGGCGAACATGCCGTGCAGCCGTTCCACACACTTCTCGCCCCAGGCGTGGTAGGCCTTGACGATGACCTCACTGTCGCCGTCGGAGAAGAAATGGTAACCGCTCGCCCGCAGCTCTTCGCGCAACTCAGGATAGTTGTAAATGGTGCCGTTGAAGACCAGCGCCAGGCCGAGCTCAGCATCAACCAGTGGCTGGCTGGCGCGATGCGAAAGGTCGATGATCGCCAGGCGCTGGTGGCCAAACGCGACTGGACCGTCGGCATGGCTGCCAGCGTGGTCGGGCCCGCGGCGACGCAGGCGCCCCATCATCCGTCCGACCGCCCCGAGATCGGGGGGGCGGCTGTCGAAACGCAACTCGCCACAAATTCCGCACATGGCCTCTCTCCCAGGGACCGGCGCATGCTAACAGAGCACCAGCGGCCAACGATAACTGACCAAACTCAATGCGTCTGCCGCCTGGGTGGTCTACATTTTCGCCATAGCAGGCGCACCGCGCCACGGCTTCCGCAATCCCGTCGCGCCGCGCGCGATTTCACCGTATTCAGGAGCATCAGGCATGGAACACGTACTACCCCCACTCCCCTACGACATGGATGCACTCGCACCGCACATCTCTCACGAGACGCTCGACTACCACTATGGCAAGCATCACGCGACCTACGTCACCAATATCAACAACCTGATCAAGGGCACCGAGCACGAGTCGCAGACGCTCGAGGAGATCGTGCGCAGCGCCGCCGGCGGCATTTTCAACAACGCCGCCCAGATCTGGAATCACACCTTCTACTGGAACGGCCTGAGCCCGAACGGTGGCGGTGCAGCCAGCGGCAATGTCGGTGACGCCATCAATGCCTCGTTCGGCGGTTTCGACAACTTCAAGGAGGAGTTCACCAAGAAATCGGTCACCCTGTTCGGCTCCGGCTGGGCCTGGCTGGTCAAGAACGGCGATGGCTCGCTGGCCATCGTCCAGACCAGCAACGCCGCCACGCCGCTGACCACCGACCAGGTGCCGCTGCTCACCTGCGACGTATGGGAGCACGCCTACTACGTCGACTACCGTAATGCCCGACCGAAATATCTCGAGGCGTTCTGGAACCTGGTCAACTGGGATTTCGCCAACGCCAACCTTGGGAACCTCTGATTAAGTCTGGACGAAGTAGATTGCGCTTCAGAATGTTAAGATTTGAGGCGCAAAATACACGTAATAGCTAGCTATTGCGAAGTTTTGCAACGAAAAAGCTGGACATTCTGGGCGCCAGATACGAGTTCATGATTTGATCAGAGGTTCCCTTGGCTGAAGCGCGTCGCCACAACGCGAAGGACGGGGCAACCACGGTTGCCCCGTCCGCCTTTTAGCCACCCTTTCTGGGTGCATTGCAAAGCCCTATCCACTTCAGTACCATCAATTTTTTCGTAGACGGCGGCTCGCCAGGGCTGCCTTTTTTGTTTGGGCTGGACGGTATGACCGATGCACTGATGACCACCTACAACCGGCTTCCGGTCGCGTTTGCGCGCGGCGACGGCGCCTGGCTCTGGGACGAAGACGGCAACCGCTACCTCGACGGCCTGTGCGGTATCGCGGTGACCGGGCTCGGTCATGCACATCCCGACATCAGCGCGGCACTGGCCGACCAGGCCGCGACGCTTCTGCACACTTCCAATTTCTACCGCATCCCGCTGCAGGAACAACTCGGCGAGCGGCTGTGCGCCCTCTCCGGCATGGATCGCGCCTTCCTGTGCAACTCAGGCGCCGAAGCCAACGAGGCCGCGCTGAAACTCGCTCGTCTCCATGGCCACAGCCGGGAGATCGACCTGCCGGCGATCGTGGTGATGGAGCAGAGCTTCCATGGGCGCACGCTGGCGACCCTCTCCGCCTCCGGCAGCCGCAAGGTCCAGGCCGGTTTCGAACCTCTGGTCCAGGGGTTTATCCGTGTCCCTTACAACGACCTCGAAGCGGTACGGGCCGTGGCGCGTAACTCGCCGACGGTAGCGGCCGTGCTGGTCGAACCGGTGCTCGGTGAAGGGGGCATCCGTGTACCCGACCCGGGTTACCTGGCCGGCCTACGCGAAATCTGCGACCAGAACGACTGGCTGCTGATGCTCGATGAGATCCAGACCGGCATCGCCCGCACCGGCAAGCTGTTTGCATTCCAGCATGAAGAGATGGTGCCGGACGTGATCACCCTGGCCAAGGCGCTGGGCAACGGCATGCCGATCGGCGCCTGCCTGGCGCGTGGCACGGCCGCAGCGCTGTTCCAGCCGGGCAATCACGGCACCACCTTCGGCGGCAACCCACTCGCCTGCCGGGTCGGGATGTCGGTGCTCGACGTGGTCGAACGTGACGGTCTGGCCGCACGCGCCGCCGAACTCGGTGACCGCCTGGCCCAGGAGATCACTACGGCCGAACTGCCTGGCGTGATCGAGGTACGCCATCACGGCCTGATGATTGGCATCGAGCTCGATCGGCCGGCCACGGCACTGCCAGCCCTGGCACTCGAACACGGCCTGCTGCTCAACGTCACCGCCGAGCGGGTCATTCGCCTGTTGCCACCGATGATTCTGTCCGACGACGAGGCTGGTGAACTGGTCGTGCGGCTCGCCTCGGCCGTGCGTGCTTTCGCCGCGGCTTGACCGGACACAGATCATGGCGATTCGTCACTTTCTCTCCCTGCTCGATCTCTCCCGTGACGAACTGCGCACGCTGATTGCGCGGGCGATCGACCTCAAGGCCCGACGCCAAAACGGTGAACGGGATGAGCCGCTGAAGAACCAGACCCTTGGCATGGTGTTCGAGAAATCATCGACCCGAACCCGGGTGTCGTTCGAAGCGGCGATGGCCCAGTTCGGCGGCCACGCTATATTTCTTTCCCCGCGCGACACCCAACTCGGTCGTGGCGAACCGATCGAGGATACCGCACGCGTGCTGTCACGCATGGTCGACGCCATCATGGTGCGCACCTTCGAACACGAGAAACTCGAACGCTTCACCGCTCACTCCGTGGTGCCGGTGATCAACGGCCTGACCGACCTGGTTCACCCGTGTCAATTGCTTGCCGACATGCAGACCTGGTTCGAACGTCGCGGTGACATTGCCGGACGCACCGTCGCCTGGATCGGTGACGGCAACAACATGTGCAATTCCTATATCAACGCCGCACGCCAGTTCGACTTCACGCTACGCATCGCCTGCCCCGAGGGCTATGACCCCGATGCGAGCCTGCTGGCCGCGGCCGGCGACCAGGTCAATCTGGTACGCGATCCCAGCGTCGCGGCACAAGATGCCGACCTGGTGGTCACCGATGTCTGGGCAAGCATGGGCCAAGAAGAAGAGCAGGCACGGCGCGCGCGTGATTTCGCCGCCTACCAGGTCAACGGAGAATTGATGTCCATGACCGCTACCGACAGCCTGTTCATGCACTGCCTGCCGGCGCACCGTGGTGAAGAGGTTGCCGCCGAGGTCATCGACGGTCCGCGCAGCGTCGTCTGGGACGAGGCCGAGAATCGGTTGCACGCGCAGAAGGCACTGCTCGAGTTTCTGCTGTCCGGTTGATGCATCATCGATGCGTGCTGGTAGCATGGGCGACACCATGACCCATCCCGCCATGCAGCGCTGAGCCGCCGATGCCTTTACTCCAGGTCGTCGATATCGATTGCCGCTACGGCACGCAAACGGTCGTGCATGGTGCATCGCTACACGTGCACAAGGGCGGTTTCGTTAGCCTGCTCGGTCCGAGTGGCTGCGGCAAGACCACCATCCTGCGCGCGATTGCCGGTTTCGAACCGGTTCATGATGGTGAGATCCGCCTGCGTGGTGAGACGGTCTCCGCACCGGGCCGTAGCGTACCGCCGGAGCAGCGGCGCCTCGGCATGGTGTTCCAGGACTACACCCTGTTCCCCCACCTCAGCGTGGCCGACAACATCGGCTTCGGTCTGCACGGACAGGATGCGCCTGCGCGTCGGCACACGGCCGACGCCATGCTCGACCTGGTCGGATTGTCCGGCTTCGGCCCACGCTACCCGCACGAGCTGTCGGGCGGCCAGCAGCAACGTGTCGCGCTGGCACGAGCGATTGCCCCCGGCCCGGATCTACTGTTGATGGACGAGCCCTTCTCCAGTCTCGACACCGACATGCGCGAACGGCTCAGCATCGAAGTGCGCCAGATTCTTGAGGAGCGAGGCGTGACCGGCATCCTGGTGACCCACGACCAGTTTGAGGCGTTCGCCAGCAGCGAACAGGTCGGCGTTATGCACCAAGGGCAGATCCTGCAGTGGGACAGCCCGTACAACCTCTACCATGAACCGGCCAACCGCCTCGTCGCCGACTTCATCGGTCAGGGACGTTTCCTGCGCGGCACGCTGTTGGCACCCAACGCGCTCGAGACCGAGATCGGCCTGATCCGTGGAGACCGCGCCTACGGCTGGCCGCGCGGTACGCCAGTCGATGTTCTGGTACGACCGGACGATGTCGTGCCTGACGACGGTGGTGATGCCTTGCGTTGTGAAGTCGTCAACAAGGCGTTCAAGGGGGCGGAAATTCTCTACACTTTGCGCCTGCCGACCGGCAGCAACCTGCTGTCGCTGTTCCCGAGTCACCATGAACACCACATTGGCGATACCGTTGGTGTGCGGCTGGCTCCACGCCACCTGGTGCTGTTTCGCGCCGATCGCAACACCTAGTGGGCCATGCGCAAAGTTCGGTTACTGTTCGCTTTGCCAAAAGGCGTATCTCTGCGTTGGAAAAGCTTGGAATAGGCCCACTATTCCCGCACTTTTCCGCCTTGATCTACCCCTTTTGGCTGTGCTCCTTTAGTTACCGAATTTCACGCATGGCCCACTAGGGAACCTCTGAATCAAAGGTCCCCTGGCTAGCTGACTCTATCCTTCCCGGCGAGCCACCAGCAGGCTTTCGTCGCGCCATCCTTGGTCGGTATCCCCGGCCTGCCCCTCGTCGTGGAAAACCAGCACCCTCAGATCGGGGAATAGCTGCAACAACTCGTTCGGTGCAAAACGAAATGCCTGGTCTTCCGGTCCACGGTCGCTGACCGCTTCACGCACAAAGCTCTGGTAGCAGAGGATGCCACCGGGACGCAATGCGGCGGCGAGTTGCGGGCATAAATCGCGCTCGAGAAAGCGGGTAACGACGACGGCGTCGAAGCTGGACGGCTTCGGTGGCTGCGCGATGACGTCACGAACCTCGGCGTGGAGCACGACTCCACGCTGGTCTGCCTCGGTGCGCAGACGCTCGATCGCCGTCGCGGCGTAGTCCCAGGCGGTCACCTGGAATCCGTTGGCGGCCAGGTGCAGCGCGTTGACCCCGAGACCGCAGGCAACCTCGAGCACTTCGCCACCGGGTGGCAGCAGATAGCTATAACGCTGCACTACCTCGGCCGGCTCGAGGTCGGCGTAGTCACGCCGGGTCCAGCGTTCGTTCCACCGTGCACGGCGTGTAAGGTCATTCATCGGCCTGATTTCCGGGTGTAGCCGTCGGTCGCTGCAGCTTCGCAGATGACCGTGTCATGGACAACGTCTCGCCGTGCGTGGTTCGCAGCGCTAGACTCCTGTATCACAGCCATTCCCGGGGTCCCATGGCCGTCAGAAGTTCCCGCCAGCAAGGTCACATGCTGCGCCACTTGCGCATTATATTCCTGCTCCTGCTGCTGGCAGCCGTCATTCTTGGCCAATGGCAGGCGCGCTCGCTGGTGACCTCGTGGGAGACACCGTTGTGGGTGCTCCTGTACCCGATCAACGGTGATGGTAGCGACGTAGCGACAAACGATCTCAACACGTTCGACGACCTGCGATTCTCGGCCCTCGAATCCTTCTTCAGACGCGAAGCCGGGCGCTACGGAATCGATCTTGACGAGCCGGTGGTGGTTCGGGTTGGTCCAGTCCCCGATGCCCCGCCACCGCTGCCACCGACCGACGGAGGACCGTTGGCAATCGCCTGGTGGAGTCTGAAACTGCGTTACTGGGCCTTTACTCTCGACGATGGCGACGGGCCACCGGCCGACGTACGCATCGCCGTACGTTATTTCGACCCGGCAGGTAACCCGAGACTGCCTCACTCCCTCGGCCTGGCCGAGGTGCGAGTCGGTATCGTCAATGCCTACGCGGACGCGGAGTATCGTGGCAGCAACCGGGTGGTTATTGCCCACGAACTGCTGCATGCCCTCGGCGCCAGCGACAAGTACGACCCGACCAGCAATCTGCCGCGCCATCCCGACGGCTACGCCGAACCGGACCGTCAGCCACGCTATCCACAGCAGAAGGCCGAATTGATGGGCGGTCGTATTCCTCTGGCCCCTGGGGAGGCGCGGATAGCGGGATCGCTCGACGAGGTGATCGTCGGTCCGCTGTCCGCGCGCGAGATCGGCTGGAGCGACTGATCAACTGTCGATTGGCGGGGGCAGGTTCTCTGGTGGTCGCAATGCCTGATTTGGTCGGCCAACGTGGTAACCCTGGGCGAGGTTGACTCCGCATGCCCTGACCGCCCGGTAGATCTCCTCGTCCTCGATGAACTCGGCGACGGAGATGATGCCGAGTTCCTCGGCCAGGGTCGAGATACTCTTGACGAAGGCGTGGTCCCGCTGGTCACGCACCATGCTGGCAACAAAATCGCCCTCGATCTTGATGAAGTCGATCGGGAAGTGCTTGAGGTAGTGGAACGAGGAGAAGCCGGAACCGAAATCGTCGATGGCAAACTGGTAACCGTCGGCCTTGAGGTCGTTGAGAAAGCTCTTCAGCAGGGCGATGTTGCGTACGGTGTCGCGTTCAGTGATCTCGAACACGATACGTTCCGGAACCATACGGTAGTCAGCGACCAGCCGCCGAATTTCGCTGAGAAAATCTCTCAGCACCAGGTTTTTCGGCGACAGATTGAGGAACAGCAACCCGTCGTAGTCGCTCTCACTGACGATGGCGAAGGCCTTTTCGATGGTGATGAAATCGAGACGGTGGACGACCCCCATCTGCTCGGCGGTGGCGATGAACTCCTCGGCGGTGAGCACTTCCGCACCCTCGCCGAGGTCGATGCGGCCGAGCACCTCGTAGGCGGTGACGTGACCGTCACTGGTGTCGCAGATCGGCTGGAAGTAAGGGACGACGCGCCGCTCTTCGATGGCGTTGTTGATCAACATGCCCTTTTCGCCGATGCGTCGGAAGACGTCGACGACATCATCCTGGGTGGGCACGCTGAGGCGATCCTTACCCTCGGACTTGGCCTTGTACATCATGTTGTCGGCGAACAGGAACAGGTCCTTCGTCTCTTTGGCGTGGTCGGGATAGACCGAGCAGCCAATCGACACCGTCGCCTTAACCGGTTGGCCGTCGGGCGCCTCGATAGCCAGGTCGTGGATGGCACGGCGCACGCGCTCGCCCACGGTGAACGGCTGCTCGTCACTGGTCTCCGGCAGGATGCAGACGAACTCGTCGCCACCATAGCGGCAGAGAATGTCAGGTCGGCGCAGTGCACCACGGATGGCACGCGCAAATTGCTGCAGGCAATGGTCGCCAAAGCCATGGCCGTAGGTGTCGTTGATGGTCTTGAAATTATCAAAATCGATCACCAGCAGGGCGAACTTGTACCCGCCGCGTTCGGCGCGACCGATTTCGTAGCCAAGCAGTTCCCAGAATACGCGCTGGTTGTAGAGGTTGGTCAGAGGATCACGAGTGGCGTAGTACTCGAGATCCTGGGTGTACTTGTAGATCGCCTTGACCGAGCCAACGACGTTGAGCAGCGTTGACAGGATACTTTCGACCACCAGCATTCGCGTCGGATCCAGCGCAGTTTCGGAGTGGACGCCGATACCGACGATACCGCCGATCTTTGGCCGTTCGACCAGCAAGGTCTTGGTCCGGAACGTCAGCGTTTCCTCATCCAGTTCCGGCAACGTTTCGCCTGCTTTGGCGATGTTGTGGTTGATCGCCACCTCGGCTGGCTCGGCGAACATCCGGTTGTCAGCCATGCTCTTGCGTACGATTTTTTCCAGCATCAGGCGCGTTTCCGTGGGTGGCGTGCCGCGCCAGAAAACCTCCAGATCGTAGGCCTCTTCCTCGAGTTTGAAGATCGAGAACAGGGCATAGGTGTTCACCACCTGGTTGATCTCGACCAACAGGTTGCTGACGTAGTCACGCCAGTCGCGCACCACCTCGGAGGTGATGACGAATTTTTCCAGGATACGAATCTCGAATTCGAGCAGGTCGCGGTCGACGGCGATGTTCCGCAGGCGGTCGGTCAGAATGTCGAGTTCCGCGGCCAGGGTATTGAATTCGGTGAATCCGAGATCAAGTTGACTTGTGGAGAGCTTGGTCAGGTCCTTGATGCTGCTGATTTCCTGGATGTTGCCATGCAGCCAGGCCAAGGCCCACTGCAGGCGTCGGCTGACCACCAGCGCGACCAGTGCCGCGACCGCCAGTGCAACCGGTACGATCAGCACGAACGTGCCGAGGAACTCGTTGCGTGCGGTGTCGAGCAGTTGACCCAGGTCTTCGCGTACATCGATTACCCCGAGTACGTCACCTACGGCCGCATTGACATGGCAGCGACGACATTCCTCACTTGCGGTCAGTGGGTAGAGCTGGCGCAAGGCCGTCGTGCTGTCGAGGAGACGCGTCCGGCCGTCTCCCGCGAAGGCCGCATCGAGCTCGGCGTCGAGCGGTGGTTGCTCGATGGCGCCGAACAGCGCCTCGACCTTCGGTCCGCGGTAGATTTCGATGGCGATCGGTGTGCCGGCGTAGCTTTCACGCGTAGCGGCAAGAAACCCCTCGAGCTGGTCACGGCTCCAGCCGAGGCGCATCACCTGGTACATGGCGTTGAAGGTCTGCCGGGCGACCAGTTGAGCGGTTTCGCGGGCATCCTTGCGCACAGTTCGCTCGTAGAGGTCGGAGACGACGAAGTAGGCGCCGGCAAACAGGGCCAGCGAGATCAGCAGCGCGGCGGCGAGAATGAATGTCCTGATACTGCGCAAGCCCCATCCCCTCCCGGTCTGGCCGTGGTCTGCTCATGGGCCGCCCAGCCGACAAATTCTTCTGTAGGACCATAATGTATGCACAATGCCGGTGTGGGCAAATCGGGTCGGGCGGCTGGTATGCTTGGCGTGAGCACCTCGATTTCGGCGGACCATGCCAGAATTGACCGGCGGCCCACTGCAGGGCCTCTATTTCCCGGACTATCCTGACGACACCATCGTCAACCTGATGGCGTCGATTATTGTTGCGCGCGGTGGCCATTCACCGCATCGGCCACTCACGAACGCGCCGCCGGACCGGTTGGCCGAGCCGCGTCACCTGATCTGTATTGCTGTCGACGGTCTCGGCGTCGAGCAACTCGATAACTACCTGGCCATGCGTCCCGACTCCCCGTTCCTCGGCGTACATGCGCACACTACGCTGAGCACCGTATTTCCCGCGACCACCGCCTCGGCAATCACCACTTTTCTGACCGGTGCGTCGCCGACCGAGCACGGCATTCTCGGCTGGCATCTCAACCTGCCCGATCTCGGCCTGGTCAGCACGGTGCTTATGTCTCACGTGCGCACGGGCAGCGACTTTGCCCCCGAGGCCTTCGATCTCGACGCCTACCTTGCCCTGCCTTCGTATCTGAACAGCATCCCCGAGCCTCGCGCCCAGCTCTCCTACGGTGTCATCCCCCACAGCCGCTTCTCACGCACCGGGACTCATTGGGACCGGGTACGGGCCTTTGAAGACCTCGACGGCTTGCATGACGAGGTGGTCGCTGCCTGCCATGCCGTCAAACGCGGGCTTTCTTATGTCTACTGGCCAGTTCACGATGCCCTCTGTCATGAACACGGCACCCGCGATGCCCACACCATGGAGCACCTGGGCCAGATTGATGACGCGTTGGCAACCCTACATCGATCCCTTCATGGGCATGGAGCCCTGTTGATCGTCACCGCCGACCACGGCATCCATGACACGCCGCAGGAGCAACGTATCGATCTTGCCGCCGTGCCTGGGCTGTACGACTGCCTGGCCACGCTCCCTTGCGGTGACGCCGGTCATGCCAGCTGCTTCGTTCGTCCCCGACGCGAAACGCGCTTCCTGGAACTGGTCGAACAGCACCTCGGCGAGGCGTGCCACTGCGTCTCAGGCGAGACACTGCTCGAGATGGGCGCCTTCGGACCCGGTCAACCGCATCCAAAACTCTATGGCAGGGTTGGTGATTACCTGTTGATCGCACGCGACCGACAGGCCTTTGCCGCCCCGGTCGCCGGTGAGTCGCCGTTGTTCACGCTAGGCAACCACGGCGGCATGAGCATCGAGGAGATGCGGGTCCCACTCTTTGTCGTCGACTGTTGATGGAGCATGTCAGTCGTTGTCGTGAATCTGTCCCGGTGTGACCAGGTGCCCCCAGAGATCACCGGCCTCCTCCTCACCCACGCACCAGCCCTGCACCGATTGACCCGCACGATGAACCGATTCCTGGTCGCCCGACACCAGCGGGTGCCAGGCAGGTAGCGGTTTGCCCTGGGCGCGTAGCAGGTAGGCGCAAGTGGCCGGTAACCAGTCGATCCCGGGCAGGGATTTGACGGTCAGCGTCAGGCAGTCGGGGACATGATGGCTGCGGTTGGCATAGTCGCTGCAGCGGCAATGCTCCCGATCGAGCAGGCGGCAAGCGACGCTGGTGAAGTGCAGTTCGAGGGTGTCGGCGTCCTCTAGCTTGTGCAGGCAGCATTTACCACAGCCGTCACAGAGCGCTTCCCACTCCGCGCGGGTCATCTCGTTCAGGGTTTTGGTTTCCCAAAAAGGGGGCATGGTCGAACGGGTCATTGGTAGGGTCGGCATTGTCTCAGGTGATGGTTCACAATGTCAGCAGATGGTCCGCCCGAGCATCGAACCTACAAGGAGGCTGCAATGAAGACAATCACAACGGTGGGACACGCATTCGCTGCCGGTTTGCTGTACCTGATTACGCTGGTGGCGTGGAGTCCGCTGTACGCCGCCGAGGACGACGAAATCGTCAAGGTCGTCTATCACGCCGATTTCGCGGATCCGCGCCGATTCAGTGCAATGCTCTCCAGTATCCATAACATGGTCACTTACTACGAGGACCAACTCCTCGATTACGATGTACGGGTGGTTTTCAATTCATACGGGATTCGTTTTGTCACCGGCGACAGCCTGAAAGACACACCCTTTGCCGCCGATGCGGCCCTTGAAGAGCGCCGTGACAACCTCAAGGGACGCTTGCTCTCCCTGCATGAGGTCGCCGGCGTCAAGCTCGAGTTGTGCGAGATCACCCGCGTCTCCGTGGGCCTGGATCCTGACAAGCTCTATCCCGAAGTTGCCAGAGTTCCATCAGGCGTAGTGCAGATCGCTGACCTGCAGCGTCAGGGTTTCAGCTACCTCAAGGTCGAATAAGGGCGCCACCGGGTCAGGCGCCAAGCCAGGGGTCCAGCGGTTCCAGGCTGGGAGCGTCCGTATCACGTGCCCTGCCCTGTTCTCTCAAGGCGGCCAACGTTTGTCGCAGCACGTCCGGATGTGCGATCAGCTGGTCGCGTAATTCGCGCAGAATCTCGGGGTCATCCTGCAACTGTGTGATCAACGCTTCCATGCTACGGCCCATGGCGTATCTCCCGGTAGGTGATGGAAGAATCCTGGCCCGCCTACGGCACCAGCCGGCGATGGGCCTGGCCTAAAGCCTTTGAAACGCGAGTGGAAAAGATCGGTTTTGAAGTGAATTTGAAACATACGGTTTGTTACCGGCCCGAGGCCTATCACGGCCCCGGCTGGTCCAGGCACGCCTGGACTTGCGCTTCACTCAAGGAATAGCTGCGGCTATTCCTTTCCCTCCAGCACGGCGTCCAGTCGCCCCTGTCCTGCGCCGGCATCCGTGATGCTGGTGCCATAGGCAGGCTCGCCAGGCGCCGCGCTGGTGACTGGACCGAACGCGTCAACCGCCAGACCGGCCGCGCCGGTGATCCGTTGCGGCTGGTTGGTTGCCTTCAGGCGTGCTGGCTGATGCGACCGTGTTCGGCTGCGCCCATCAGGGCATCGAACTGAGCGCCGTCGACGTGGATCAACTCCTCGTGATCGCCTGCCTCGAACCAGATATCACGCTGGCGTATCAGTGCGTCATCGACCACCGTCTCGAGGCCGTAGGCGGTACCACACGGTGGGATAGCACCGAATTCACAGTCGCCGAACAGCGCTCCCACCTCGGTTTCACTGGCCATTTCGAGCGGCCGCTCGAGCAGCCGGCTGAGTTGTGCCAGATCGAGGCGGTGGGTGGCAGGGACCACGGCGACCAGGAAATCCTGGCCATCCCGTAGCAGGACACTCTTGGCCAGCCGGTCGCCGGGTATGTGCCCTACCTGGGCCGTCTCCATGCTTGTGTAGCTGCGCGGATGCACCGTTACATTGTACTCAATATCCTGTTTTTGCAGGAATTTCTCTAGAGTGATCGCGATTGCCATGGCGGCCTCCTCCATGTGTACAGCGTGTGTTGAAAGTATAGTTCGTGCGCTGCGCCAGGGGCCGTCGATTGACTCCACGGCGGGTGGCCCGCAAGCTTGCCCATTATGAGCGGCGCCCCCCTCCACGTCGGTCTTTTCGTCACCTGCCTGGTCGACTTTTTTCGCCCTACCGTTGGCTTTGCCACGGTCAGTCTGCTTGAGCGCGCCGGTTGCCGGGTGACGGTCCCGCCCGAACAGACCTGTTGCGGTCAGCCCGTCTTCAGCCAGGGGGCACTCAATGAGGCCAGGGCGATCGCCCGCCAGGCGATCGAGACCTTCTCCGGCTTCGATTACGTGGTCTTACCGTCAGGTTCCTGCGCGGCGACCATTCGCCGGCACTACCCGGAACTGCTCGCCGATGACCCGGTCTGGGCGGCACGTGCGAAACGACTCGCCGAGCAGACATATGAGTTAACGTCATTTATCATGAAATTTCTTCATGATGCTGATATAAAAACAGTATTAGATGCCAGTTACGCTTATCATGACAGCTGCTCAGGACTGCGCGAGTTGGGGATACGCGACCAGCCGAGACAACTTCTGGAGCGGGTCGACGGCCTGCGTGAGACGCCCCTGGAATCACCGGAGGGTTGTTGCGGCTTCGGTGGTGCCTTCTGCATAAAGTACCCGGGCGTCTCGGCGCAGATGGCCGCCGACAAGGTGCGCCAGATCGATGACAGCGGCGCCGACCTGTTGCTAGGTGGCGACCTCGGCTGCCTGCTCAACCTGGCCGGCACGCTGCACCGGCGCGGGGCCACGAGCGAGGTGCGCCATGTCGCCGAAAGTCTTGCTGACATGACCGATGCTCCGGGTATTGGCCAGGACTGAACGTGCAGCCCACCTGCCACGCGTTTCCTGCCAACG
>QNFN01000004.1 GCA_003645555.1 Gammaproteobacteria bacterium
ACCCTCGAAGGCGGGCTGATCCTGATCGAAAATGTCGGCAACCTGGTCTGCCCGGCGGCGTTCGACCTCGGCGAGCACCACAAGGTGGCGATTCTCTCGGTCACCGAAGGTGAGGACAAGCCGATCAAGTACCCGGACATGTTCCATGCCGCCGACCTGCTGTTGCTGAACAAGATCGATCTGCTGCCGTATCTCGATTTCGATGTCGACAAGTGCATCGACTACGCTCGTCGCGTACATCCGGGCATCGAGGTGTTGCAGCTCTCGGCGCGCGACGGCACCGGCATGGCAGGCTGGCTCGATTGGCTGCAAAACGGTTTGAACCAGGTTGCCGAGGTCTCGGTCGGGGCGAGCCCGGCCGCCTGAGGCCTGGCCTCCGTATGGCTATTGCCCACGCTCTGCCGCAGGCAACCCGGCTGGCACTCCGCGTCGCGGGACAGGTGCAGGGTGTCGGTTTCCGCCCCTTCGTCTACCGGCTGGCGCGCGAGCTCGGCCTGGTTGGACGGGTCTGGAACGATGCCGGTGGCGTGGGCATCGAAATCCAGGGTGCGGTAGGCAACGTCGCTGTTTTCCGGCGGCGTCTTGCCAGCGAGGCTCCGACACTGGCCCGACTGGATTTGCTCGAAGTCACCGAGATGCCGCTCGTTGATGACGTTGGTTCGTTCCGCATTGACGCGAGCGAGGGTGGTGCGGTGCAGGCTGCGATCACACCCGACATCGCCACCTGCCCCGACTGCCTCGCCGAGTTATTTGATTCCGCCGACCGCCGTTATGGCTACCCGTTCATCAATTGCACCCAGTGCGGGCCGCGTTACACCATCACCGATGCGCTGCCTTACGATCGCCCGAATACCAGCATGGCCGGTTTTACGCTCTGCCCGGCCTGCGCTACCGAGTACGCTGATCCGGAAAATCGTCGTTTTCATGCCCAGCCCAACGCCTGCCCTGCTTGTGGACCACGGGTGACGCTGTGCCTGGCCGACGGCACGCCGCTGACCGTGGCCGACCCATTTGCCGAGATCATAGAGCGGTTACGCGACGGAGCCGTGGTCGCCTTGAAGGGACTCGGTGGTTTTCATCTCGCCTGCGATGCGCGCAATGCGGCCGCGGTCGCTGCACTGCGTCAGCGCAAGGGGCGTGAGGAGAAGCCGTTCGCGATCATGGTCGCCAACCCCGCTTCGTTGGCGACCCTGGCTGAGGTAGATGCCGAATCTGTTGCCATCCTCGAGCAGCCGTGGCGACCGGTCATCCTGTTACCCAAAGGGACGGCATGCGATACCGCGCTATCTGGCGTAGCTCCGGGTATCCGCTGGCTTGGTGCCATGTTGCCCTATACACCGTTGCACTGGTTGCTGTTCCACGCCGCGGCTGGCCAGCCGACCACAACTGGATGGCTGAACGAATTGCAATCCTTGGCGTTGGTGATGACCAGTGCCAATCCGGGCGGTGAACCGTTGGTAATCGATGACGATGAGGCCGTACAACGGCTCGGTGGTATCGCCGACCTGCTGTTGCTGCACGACCGGCCGATCCGCGTTCGCTGCGATGACAGCGTGGTACGGGTGTGCGCCGGAGTGCCGGCCTTTTTACGCCGGGCCCGTGGGCGGGTGCCGCGCGCGATCCGGCTTCCGCACGGTGGGCCGTCGGTACTGGCGGTTGGTGGGCACCTCAAGAACACCGTTTGTGTGACACGCGGGGAGCAGGCATTCCTGTCGCAGCATATCGGCGACCTGGATAACGCGGCGACGTGTCGCGTTGTCGACGAGACCGTCGTCCATTTGTGTGATGTGCTTGAGGTGACGCCCGAGCGGGTGGTGCGCGACCTGCACCCGGACTTCTACAGCAGTCACTTCGCGGCCCGTTTCGCAGAACGGCACGGTATTCCGTGCCAGACCGTGCAGCATCACCATGCCCATATCGCTGCAGTGGCCGCCGAACACGGTGTTACCGGTGAACTGCTCGGCCTGGCACTCGATGGTGTTGGCCTCGGTGAAGACGGCACGGCTTGGGGCGGCGAACTGCTGCGTGTTGGCCCCGCCGGTTACGAGCGTCTCGGTCACCTCGCGCCACTGCGGCTGCCGGGTGGCGACCGTGCGGCACGTGAGCCATGGCGCCTGGCCGCGGCCGCCCTGCATGCCCTCGGTCGCGGCAACGAGATCACCAGGCGTTTCCACGGATCCGCCGCCAGCGCGGTTGCAGCGATGCTCGATACCGGCACCCGTTGCCCGCCGACCACCGCTGCCGGGCGGCTGTTCGACGCCGCGGCCGGCCTGCTCGGTGTCAAGCTGGTGACCAGCTTCGAGGGTCAGGCTGCGATGCTGCTCGAAGGGTTGGCCGGTTCGGCGTGGCCGGTGGCGCCCTGGGCCGATGGCTTCCACCTTGGTGAGGATGGGGTCCTTGATTTGCTGCCGGCGTTGGGTCACCTGGCCGATGCCGGGGATGCAGCGGAGGCCGCGGCGCGATTTCACGCCACCCTGGCTGCCGGCCTGGTCGACTGGGTCGTGCGTACGGCTGAAGCCACCGGTCTGAACACAGTGGCCCTCGGCGGTGGCTGCTTCCTCAACGAACTGTTGTGCGCTGTCCTGCGCCGTGAACTGCCGGCAAACGGCTTGCGGCTCCTTGAGGCACGGCGTGCACCGCCCGGTGACGGTGGCCTGGCGCTGGGTCAGGCCTGGGCCGTCATGCAACAGCTATCCCATACGGAGAAGTGATCGCGATGTGCCTCGCCATTCCCACGCAGGTCGAGGAACTGCTCGACGACGACATGGCCCTGGTCAACCTCGGCGGCGTACGCAAGGAGATCTCCCTGGCGCTGGTCGATGGGGTCGCCGTCGGTGACTACGTCATCGTCCACGTAGGATACGCACTCAACCGCATCGACCCTGAGGAGGCGGCACGCACGCTGGCGCTGTTCGCCGAAATGGCGGAGGCGGGTGCCGCGGCCGGAGATGGTGGGTGAAGTACATCGACGAATTCCGTGACGGCGAGTTGGCCCGCGGCCTGGCCACGGCGATCCGGCGTGAAGCCGACACCGGGCGCGACTACGCCTTTATGGAGTTCTGCGGCGGTCATACCCATGCCATTTTCCGCTACGGCCTGCCGGCGTTGCTGCCGGAGAACGTGCGCATGGTGCACGGCCCCGGGTGCCCGGTCTGCGTCCTGCCGATCGGCCGCATCGACATGGCGATCGAACTCGCGCACCGTCCCGAGATAATCCTCTGCAGCTACGGTGACATGCTGCGCGTACCGGGTTCCGAGCGCACCAGCCTGATCAGGGCGAAGGCCGAGGGGGCTGATGTGCGCATGGTCTACTCCTGCCTCGATGTACTGAAGATCGCCCAGCAGAACCCGGAGCGCGAGGTGGTCTTTTTTGCCATCGGCTTCGAAACGACGACCCCGCCGACCGCCGCGGCGATCAAGCGGGCCGAAAAGCTTGAGCTCGGTAACTTCAGTGTTTTCTGCAACCATGTGCTGACTCCTGCGGCGATTGGCAACATCCTCGAGTCACCTCAAGTGCGTGAACTCGGCACCGTGCCGCTCGATGGCTTCGTCGGTCCGGCCCACGTCAGCACGGTGATCGGCAGCCAGCCTTACGAATATTTCGCCGAGGAGTACCACAAGCCGGTGGTGATCGCCGGCTTCGAGCCGCTCGACGTGCTGCAGGCGATCCGCATGCTGCTGGCCCAGGTCAATCGCGGAGAGGCGCGGGTCGAGAACGAGTTCGCGCGCGCAGTGACCCGTGACGGCAACGCCAAGGCCAAGGCGCTGGTGGCCGAGGTGTTCGAGTTGCGTCGGGTGTTCGAATGGCGTGGCCTTGGCGAAGTGCCGTACAGCGCCCTGCAGGTCAAGACAAAATACGCATCCTTTGATGCCGAGCGCCGGTTCAGGATCGAGCCACGCCGCGGGCGTGAGAACCCGGCCTGCGAGTGCCCGGCGATCCTGCGTGGACTCAAACAACCACGGGACTGCAAGTTGTTCGCCAAGGCGTGTACGCCGGAAAACCCACTCGGCTCATGCATGGTCTCGTCCGAAGGGGCGTGTGCTGCACACTACACTTACGGCCGCCATCGGGCCGCGTGATCAGCGTGTCGTTGATGACCCGCTTTTGCTGAGTGTCGTGCTTCTGCCCGACAGAGTCATCTGAATCCATTCCGTCGGACTGAAATCCGACCCACGAATACCGCAATCTAGCTACGGAACACGAACCGCATGTCCCGCCATTACACCTCACGCCTCGACATCGAAAACGGCTGCGTCGACCTGACCCACGGTGGAGGCGGCCGGGCGATGGCCCAGCTAATCGACGAGCTGTTCGTGGCCGCACTGGCCAACCCGCTGCTCGAGCAGATGAACGACCAGGCCAGCTTCCCGGTCACGGCGGGACGCATGGTGATGGCCACCGACAGCCATGTGGTGACTCCGCTGTTCTTCCCCGGCGGCGACATCGGCAGCCTGGCGGTCCACGGCACCGTCAACGACGTGGCCATGTCCGGCGCACGACCGCTCTACCTCGCGGCTGGCTTTATCCTCGAAGAGGGCTTCCCGCTTGCCGATCTGGCACGGGTGGTTGCGTCGATGGCCGAGGCGAGCCGTGAGGCCGGGGTACCAGTCGTGACTGGCGATACCAAGGTGGTCGAACGTGGCAAGGCCGATGGTCTGTTCATCACCACGACCGGAGTCGGCATTATTCCCGACGGCGTCGAGATCTCTGGCGACCGCGCCCGACCCGGTGACCGGATCCTGGTCAACGGCATGCTCGGTGACCACGGAGTCGCCATCATGGCCAGTCGCGAGAACCTCGATTTTGGTACGCCGGTGGTCTCCGACAGTGCGGCGTTGCACGGCCTGGTCGCGGCAATGCTCGGCAGCGGTGTGGAACTGCATTGCCTGCGTGATCCGACCCGTGGCGGTTTGGCGGCGACGCTGAACGAATTGGCGCAACAGTCGGGTGTCGGCATGCTGATTGACGAGGCGGCACTGCCAGTGCGCGAGGGCGTGCGTGCCTGCTGTGAGTTTCTCGGCCTCGATCCACTGAACGTCGCCAACGAGGGCAAGCTGGTCGCCATCGGGCCGCCGGATGCGGCCGAGCGATTGCTGGCGGCGATGCGTGCGCATCCGCTCGGACGGCATGCCGCGATGGTCGGTAGCGTGATCGAGGATGACCACAATTTCGTGCAGATGGACACCGCTTTCGGTGGCCGGCGCATGGTCGACTGGCTCAGCGGCGAGCAGTTGCCGCGGATCTGCTGACTGGCGCCACGATATCCTGCGTGGCCTACCACGCCTGACGTATTATCAATCGCGGCCGTACCCGTAGGGCATAAAGGGGGCGCTCCTACAGGAAGCCGGAGGCACGATCCGTGTAGGAGCGGCCCCCCCGACCGCGATGATTCCTAGCCCTGCTCCTGGACGATGCCAACGCATGCGCCTGCTGTTCCTGACCCACAGCTTTAACAGCCTGACCCAGCGACTCTATGTCGAGTGCACACGCTGGGGCCATGAAGTGTCGATCGAATTTGATATCAACGACCGGGTCACCGAAGAGGCGGTCGATCTGTTTCAGCCCGACCTGATCGTGGCCACCTACTTGCGCCGACCGATCCCTGCCTCGATTTGGCAACGAGTGACCTGCCTGGTAGTCCACCCGGGCGTTGTCGGTGATCGTGGCCCTGCCGCTCTCGATTGGGCCATCCTGCGTGGTGAAGCGGAGTGGGGCGTCACGTTACTGCAGGCCGAGGCAGAAATGGACGCCGGACCGATCTGGGCCTCGGCACGCTTCCCGTTGCGGCAGGCGCGCAAAAGCAGCCTCTACCGAAACGAGGTGACCGAAGCCGCGGTTGATTGCTTGCGCGAGGCGCTTGACCGTTATGCTGCCGGTGGATTCACCCCGGTGCCGCTGGCTGAATACCCGGAACGCGTTGACGGTGGCTGGCAACCGCCGATGACCCAGGCCGACCGTGCGATCGACTGGTCGGTTGATTTGACCGGGACCGTGCTGCGCAAGGTCCACGCCAGTGACGGCTCGCCCGGGGTTCTGGATCCATCGCTCGGTGACGATCTCTTCCTGTTCGACGCCTGTGCTGCCATCGGCCAGGCCGGTTTCCCCGGTGACCTGCTGGCGTGTCGAGACGGTGCCATCTGCCGCGCTACGGTCGACGGCGCGGTCTGGATCGGTCACCTGCGCCGTGGTTTGCCGCGCGACGGGGGCTTGAAACTGCCGGCGGTAGCGCTGCTTGGTGAGCGTGTCGCCAACCTGCCCGAAATCGCCAGCGATCCGATGCAGGCAGAGCAGGGTGAGGCAATCCGTTACGAGCAGGCCAATGGCGTCGGCTATCTCCATTTCGCCTTCCACAACGGGGCCATGGCGACCGACCAGTGCGTGCGGTTACGCACGGCCGTGATGCAGGCACGGCAGCGTGATATCCGCGTGCTGGTACTGCTCGGTGGCCCCGATTTCTGGTCCAACGGCATGCACCTGAACCGGATCGAGGCAGACTCGAGCACCGCAGATGCCTCGTGGGCCAATATCAACGCCATCGATGATCTGGCGTTGGAGATCATCGGTTGTCCGAACCAGATGACCGTCGCCGCATTGCAGGGAAATGCCGGTGCCGGCGGTGTCTTTCTGGCACTCGCCGCCGATCGGGTGGTGGTACGCGATGGAGTGATGCTGAATCCGCACTATAAATCGATGGGAAATCTCTACGGATCAGAGTACTGGACCTATCAGCTGCCGCGTCGGGTCGGTGACGAAGTGGCCGAGCGGCTGATGGCCAACCGCCTGCCGGTGGGATGCCGGGAGGCACTGGAGTTGGGTTTGGTAGATACTGTTCTGCCGGCCAGGCCCGACGCTTTCTTCGGCGCGGTCACCGCCATGGCCGAGGCATTGGCCGCGGCCCCCGATTTCGCTGCTCAGCTGGCGGAGAAGGCACGTCAACGGGCTGCCGATGAAGCGGTTTGCCCGCTAGCTGACCATCGTGCCGATGAACTGGAGCGGATGCGGCTCAACTTCTATGGCTTCGATCCGAGCTACCATGTCGCCCGCTACAATTTCGTTTTCAAGGTGCCGCACTCGCGCACACCGCTCCACCTGGCGCGGCACCGTCACTGAAACTGCAGCCGGCAGCAACGGGCAGAATCGTTGACCATGGAATTTAGTTCACGTCTCGCCAAGCTGTTTTCGGTAGCACTGCTGCTGGCCATGTTGTTCGGCCTGATAGCGTGCAGCGATGAGCCGGAGCCGGTTGGACCACGACCAGGGGAGCCGTTTCCAGCACTCGACCTGCCGGCCCTCGACGGTCCACCGCTCCACCTCGGCGACTACCGTGGCCGTGTCCTGGTGCTCAACGTGTGGGCCACCTGGTGCGCACCATGCCGTGAGGAGATGCCGTCGCTGCAGCGGCTCAGCGAACGCTTTCCAGCGGAACGGCTGGTAGTAGTCGGTCTTACCGTCGACGAGGATACCAACCTGGCACGCGAATTCCTGATCAAGTACGAAATCAGTTTCCTGATTGCCAGCGACCCGGCGGGAGGCGTAGCCGAGGGGCTTCTGGGTGTGACCGGCTACCCGGATACCTTCATCATTGCACCTGATGGCAGGCTCGCCAAACGGGTCTCGGGCGGGCGGGAATGGGATGGCGTGGAGATGGTAAGCTTGCTTTCAGGCCTGCTGGCCGGTAGTAAATGAACGATGTCGAGACCCTGTCCCCGCAGGCCATTCCAACAGGTACCATGAACAAGGCACCGAGCATCCCACGACTGCGCGTCGGCTTGCCGTTGGGCCCGACGCTGCGCACGAAGGGTGTCGGCATGATGCTGCTTGTGGTGGTCTACGCCCTGTTTATCTGGGCCTACGCGATCAACCAGAAGAACGAACTGCTGGTGCGCTTCAACGAGCTGCGGGAGCTGCACGAGACCGAGATGCAACTCCACTTGATCGAGCTGGCGGCGTTCCGTGACATCACCGAGTTCTTCCTGTTCATCGACAGCGAGCAGGAGCTGCGCCCGGAAAACATCCGCGATCAGATCGAAGCGCTGCAACAGCGCCAGGTGGCGGTGATAGAGCGCTACCCTGAGATCGCGCCGACCTTCGCCGGACTGTCGCACGCCCTGGCCGAGGCGATCATCAATCCCGGCCGCAAGGCGCTGGCCGACGTAGGCATCCAGCTCGCCGCCACCCAGCGTTACCTGGAGCAGCTGGCCAAGGAGCTCGCGCTGTACCAGAAGGCGTTGTCTGACGACTACTACGCCCTCGGTGACGCCGCGGCGATGAGCTCGTTGCTGTTTGGCCTGTTCGGCGTGGCCGGCATCGGCCTGGTGGCGATGTACTTCTTTACCGGCCTGACGCGCGATATCAAGTCTCTCGAGCGGCGTCTCGACGACGTCGTCCACGGCTACCGCGGTGCACCTCTGCCGATACGGCGCAAGGACGAGCTCGGTCAATTGACACACGATGTCAATCGCATGGTCGAGGAACTGGCGCAGCGTGAGGAAGATCTCGACCTGGAGCGGCGCAAGACCTTTCAGCAGGAAAAAATGGCCGCGATCGGCACCCTCGCCGCCGGCATCGTCCATGAGATTGGCAATCCGGTTGCGGCTATTTCCGGTCTGCTAAGCACGCTGCAGTATGACCTGGGACAGGCCCCCATGGGCCACGACGACCGTGTCGAGAGGCTGCAGATGGTGCAGCAGCAGGTCGATCGCTTGGCCGCGATCGCACGCGATGTCTCTGACTTCGCCGTGCCGCAGTCGGGCAAGCGCGAACTCCTCAACCTGAATGGCCTGGTCGAAAATACCAACCGATTTATGCGCTTCGATAAACGCCTGCGAAATATCGAGATCGTGCTCGATCTGAACCCGGGATTGCCGGCGATCTACGGCGTCTCTGATCAGCTGGTGCAGCTGCTGATGAACCTGATGATCAATGCCGCCGATGCCATGGAGGGTGGGCAGAGCGATGTATCGAAGATCAGCATTTCGACCTTTCGGGTCGGCGCTGACATCGGCTTGCAGATTGAAGACAGCGGTCACGGTATGGATGCGACGACGTTGGAGAAGGCGCTCGACCCCTTCTTCACCACCAAGGGAGCAGGCAAAGGCACCGGCCTTGGCCTGCCGCTCTGCTACACCGTCGCTAACGAACACGGTGGCACTATCACCCTCGAATCGAAGCCGGGGCAGGGGACGCGCGCCCGCGTGATCCTGCCGGTCGACGGCCGGGCCAAGCCGCGAACAGAACAGGAAATGGCCTCATGAGCGGCGACAAGGGACTGCGAGTGCTGGTGGTCGACGACGAGCCGGCCATCTGCCAGGTGCTCGCGGATGCCATTCGCCGTGGTGGATTCGAGGCCGACTACGTCAACGACGGTGAGCACGCACTGGAAACACTGCGCGGTGACGATTTCGATATCGCGTTGTGCGACATCAAGATGCCGGGCATCGACGGTATCGAACTGGTGCGCCAGGCGCGCGAGGCGGGTGCCAGGACCACTTTCCTGATGATGACGGCCTACGCGTCGGTCGCGACTGCGATCGAGGCGATGCGGGCCGGTGCCTACGATTACATGATCAAGCCGCTGCGCAACGAGGACGTGCTGCGGCGCCTCGACCAGATCGCTGACATCATCAGCCTGCGCGACGAGAACCGGACGTTGCGCGAAATCGTCTTCGCTGCCGACGAGGGCTTTTGCACCTTCAACTCTGAGGCGATGCAGAAGATCGACCGCCTGGTACTGAAGGTGGCGTCGAGCAACAGCACGGTGCTGATTACCGGCGAGAGTGGTACCGGCAAGGGCGTGATTGCGCGCTCGGTCCACAACCACAGTGGGCGGCGCAACGCGTTGTTTCTGCCGATCAACTGCGGCGCAATTCCGGAAAACCTGCTCGAAAGCGAGTTGTTCGGACACGTCAAGGGGGCCTTCACCGGCGCCGACCGGGCCAAGAAAGGGCTGTTCGTCGAAGCGGACAAGGGCACGATCTTCCTCGATGAAATCGGCGAGTTGCCGCTGGCGATGCAGGTCAAGCTGCTGCACGTGCTCGAGGATATGGAAATACGCGCGGTCGGCAGCGAGCGCTCACACAAGGTCGATGTCCGGATTATCGCCGCAACCAACAGTGACCTGGAGGCTGATGTCGAGAGTGGCGCCTTCCGCCAGGACCTCTTTTTCCGGCTCAACGTGGTTCACTTCCACATTCCGCCATTGCGCGAACGGCGCATCGACATTGCCCAGTTGATCAGTCACTTCATGCAGCGCCATGCAGATCAGCTTGGGCGTGGCATGGCCTACACGCTCGACCCGAAGGCCGAGCAGTTGCTGCTGCAGCATGACTGGCCAGGCAACGTGCGTGAAATCGAGAATGTCATCGAACGCGCGCACATCCTCGCCGATGACGAGCGCATTGTCGTCCCTGATCTGCCGCCCCAGCTTGCCAAGGGCAATCATACGGGCGGGAACGATACCGTGACGGAGGAACAGTCCTTGCGCGACCGGGTGCGGGCGTTTGAGACCAGTATCATCATGGATGCGATCGACGAAGCGGAGGGGGATCGCAAGCTGGCGGCACGACGTCTCGGCATCGGCCTGTCGACACTCTATCGCAAGCTGGAAGAAGAGGGCGTGAACCTGTAAAGGGTCCGCGCGGTCACAAACTTAATGAGTTCCAAGGACACGTTGATCATGGAGAAGAAACGATCCCATAGACTGGTCGTCACCACGGTGTTGGCGATCGCGCTCATGCTGCCCTTGACGGCCAGTGCCGGGCCCGAGGAGGACTACCAGGAAGGAGTCGCGGCCTATCGTGAACGCAACGACATCGTCGGCGCGATTCAGCCGCTGACGCGTGCGGCCGATGCCGGTCATATCGAAGCGCAACTCCTGATCGGTTATATCCACGACTGGTCCGAGGAGAACGAGGCGTCGGTTCGCTACTATCGGATGGCGGCAGAGGCCGGCGACCCGCGTGGGCAGATGGAACTGGCACGGATGTACCTGAGCGGTGAGGGGGTCGACAAGGATTCGGCCACGGCTCGGACCTGGATCGAGAAGGCACGTGACCAGGATTATATTCCGGCGACCATCCAGATCGCCTATGCGCACTTGAGCGGCGCGATGGATTACCCGAAGGACTACGCGCAGGCGCGGGCGCTGTTCCAACAGGCGCTCGACCAGGGGTATGAGCAGGCCCGTTCGGGTCTCGCCGCAGTCGACCGTGTCGAGGCGGCTGAACGAGCAGCGGCGGAGAAGGCCGCGGCCGCCAAGGAGAGCAGTCAGAAGGCTACAAAGTAGCCCCGGCCGGCCGTGACCTGATCGCCTGCTGCCAGTAAACTGCGTACCTTTGCCGAACCAGGTGTCTCCCGGGTTCGGTCTCATCGTAAGCAATAATCGGTATCCGTGAACCTGATGCGAACGAATCCGCGCACTTCCCTGCTGTTTCCGCTGCTGCTGGTTGGCACCCTGCTGGCGTTCGGTTGCAGTGATTCGACTCCCCCGGCGGCACCGGCTACCAGCGTGGCACCGCCCCGGGTACTCGAGACCTTCAACGTCGGCCAGGGGGTTTACGTTCGCTCGCTGAACGTTGAACCTGAGCGTGGTGCCCTCTGGGTCGGTACCTCGGCCGGTGTGCACGAGATCGATCTGGCCACCCGCGAGTTGCGCAACACTTTCACCCGCGACGACGGTCTGGCCAACGAGTATGTCTTTGCCATCGGCCTCGACCGCGACGGCTACAAGTGGTTCGGCACCAACGCCGGCGGCGTCTCCCGCTACCGGGACGGCGAGTGGCAGGTCTACTTCCCGATGCACGGCCTGGCCGACTACTGGGTCTACTCCTTCGGGGAGCAGGCCGACGGCAGCTACTGGATCGGGACCTGGGCCGGGGTCAACCGCTACGACCCGAAGAGCGGTGAGTTCACCACCTACGTCGAAGAACTGGTCAACGAGTGGGTCTACGCCATCGGCATTGATTCGAGGGACCGCGTCTGGTTCGGCACCGAGGGTGGGGTGTCGATGTTCGACGGCAGCAACTGGAAGGAATGGACCCATGCCGACGGCATGGGCGCCGGCAACCCCAATGGCCTGCCGGTGAGTGACAATACCGGCCTCGGAACCCGCCGACGCCACGACCTCGGTATCTTCTCCGGCGGTCAGGCGACCTACAACCCGAACTACGTCTTTTCACTCTACGTCGCCCCGGACGACACCATATGGGTCGGCACCTGGGGCGGCGGCGTAAGCCATTTCGATGGCGAGCGCTGGAGCAACCTGACCGTGGCCGACGGCCTCGCTGGAAACATCGTCTATAGCATCGCCCAGACTCCGGACGGGGCGCTCTGGTTCGGTACCCATCGCGGCCTGTCACGTTTTGACGGCGAGCGCTGGCAGACCATCGATCGTCGTGACGGGTTGCTGGAGAACAACGTCTACACCCTCACCGTCAGCGAGGACGGCGACCTCTGGGCCGGAACCCTCGGCGGCGTGACCCGCATCGGCGTGCCGGATGACGGCGCTCCACAAAAGTAAACAGATCGATACGGAGACCACGACGTGAAACTCGATACCAAGGGCGTAATGCTTCTCGCCGCCGCCGGGCTGCTGCTCATCGCTGGTGGCTACTATCTAGGCTCCAGCAAGACTCCGGCACCCCCTCCGGTCGTCGCGGCCCCACCCGCGCCCGTGCAGGCACCGGCCCCGGCCCCTGCCGTACCCCAGCCAGCCGCTCAGCCACAGGTCGGCCGCCTGCAGCCTGGCGCACAGCTGCCGGCCAGTGGCCACCCGCCATTGCCGGGTACGGCTCCGCTGGCCCAGGCGCCTTCGGTTGGTATGGCGAACAACCGTAAATTCACCCACTTCCGGGTTGGCAATCGCAATGTCAAGGCAATGCTCGCCGATGGTGAACAGGTCTGGGTTGGTACCTCGGGTGGTGTCGTCCGCTACGACCTCAAAACCGATACTCACCGCTTGTTCGACAATCGTGGCGGCCTGCTCTCCAACGGCATTTTCTGGGTCGGAAAGATCGGTGGGCGCATCAGCGTCGGCACCTACGGCGGCGGTTTGTCGATCTACGACAAAGGCAAGGACCTTTGGGACCACTTCAACATCCAGCATGGGTTGGCTGACGCCTTCATTTACGGTGTGCTCGAGGCGAGTAACGGTGACGTCTGGATCGCCACCTGGTCCGGGGCCAACCGCATCCGCGGCGGTGACATGAACGACCGCAGCAAGTGGGACACCTACACCGTCGCCAATACCGGCGGTGGCCTGCCGAATGACTGGGTCTATGGCCTGGTCGAGGGTGTCGACGGTGTCATCTGGATGGCGACCGAGGGTGGTTTGGCTCGTTTCGAGGACGGCAAGTGGCAGAACTGGTCGCACGACGATGGCCTTGGCGCCCCGTACGAGGTGGTCAAGGAGTCGATCGAGTTCAAGAATGACCCGGCGAAGGTCTCCAGCCACCATGCCCGGCAGAAAGTCGAGCAGGGTCTCGAAGGTGTCGACGTCGCCTACAACCCGAACTACATCGTCGCCCTGGCCTACGGTCCCGACGGTGCCGTCTGGGCCGGGACCTGGGGCGGTGGCCTGGGCCGTTTCGATGGCAGCAAGTGGACCAACTACACGGTCAACGAGGGGTTGCCGGCCAACCACGTCTTCATGCTGCGTTTCGACAAGGCGGGCAAGCTCTGGATCGGCACCAGCAAGGGGTTGGCACAGATGCAGGACGATGGCAGTTTCAGCGTCATGACCCAGGCCGACGGCCTGTTTTCGGATAACGTCTTTTCGATGGCCGAGGCGCAGGACGGCAGTCTCTGGATCGGCAGCTTCGGCGGCGTGACCAGGCTGTTTCCGGAGTCCTGAGGCCAGGCGACGCCGGCATGGCAGTTGACTTTACCGGCAAGCTGGTCGTCGCGATTTCATCACGGGCGCTGTTTGATCTGGAGGAGAGCAACACCGTCTACGAGGCCGAGGGAGTCGAGGCCTACTGCCGTTACCAGATTGAACACGAGGACGATGTACTCGCTCCCGGTGTCGCCTTCCCGCTGGTACGCAAACTCCTGGCCCTGAATCGCGACGGCGCCGACCACCCGGGTGTAGAAGTGATCCTGCTGTCGCGCAACAACGCCGACACCGGCCTTCGCATCTTCAACTCTATCCAGCACCACGGTCTTGATATCCAGCGTGCGGCGTTTACCAACGGTGAGACGCCGTACCGCTACATCGCCGCATTCAACGCGGACCTGTTCCTCTCCGCCCGTCCCGACGACGTACGCGGCGCCCTCGATGCCGGGGTCGCTGCTGCGGCGATCATGCCCTCGGCTCCGAACACGGAACAGGGTCACGAGTTGCGTATCGCCTTCGATGGTGACGCTGTGCTCTTTTCCGACGAGGCCGAACGTGTCTTCCGAAGCGATGGCCTCGATGCCTTCGAAACCAGTGAGGTGACCGCTGCCAGAGTGCCGCTCGAGGGCGGCCCGTTCCGTCGCTTTCTCGCCGCGCTGTACCGTATCCAGCGCGCCTACCCGGCGAAGTCAGCACCGATCCGCACGGCACTGGTCACGGCGCGCGGTGCACCCAGCCACGAGCGGGTGATCCGCACGCTGCGGGCCTGGAACATTCGTATCGACGAGGCGCTGTTTCTCGGCGGGGTCGACAAGGGCGCTTTCCTGCGCGCCTTTGCCGCCGACATCTACTTCGACGACCAGCAGGGTCACTGCGACTCGGCGCGCCAGCACGTTGCCACCGGCCACGTACCGCACGGGGTCGCCAACGAGGATGCCGAAGCCTCCTGACATTACCAGGGGTCGTCTCCGCGCCTGATCGACGCCCCTCGCGGGGACACCGGGTCACTTCCAGTAACGCGATCCGAAGCAGCGCACGGCGGCGTAGATCATGCCGGCGAGCATTCTCGAACAACCTTTGGCCAGCAGGCAGGTATGCATCCGGCGATCAGCTTCTAGCCGGTCCGTCACCTCCGGATAGCGCGCCTGGCGATGGATGCCGTACATGTTGTCGTGCGCCTTGAAGCACTCCCAATAGCGGTCGTTGAGGCGCTCGGAGACACCGAAGAAGTTGGGAAAGTTGACGTAGTTCTTCCGCTTCCGCGAAAGGGGAAGTGGGGTGTCCCCGGGGACGGAATCACCGTCATTCTTGGCCTGCTGTTCGACTGCCACCTGGGTTGCGTCGGCCGGCCCGTGGTTAGGCGGCTTTTTCCTGCGTCACCACGGGTGAGATCGCGGAGTCGCGGTAGGTCGCGGTCGCGGGATCGCGCCGCACGCGTGTCATCAACCGATGGACGCGGAGCATGTGGAGACGGCTGGTGACTTTCTGCAGGGCAACCCGAGCCAGGTTCCGTGGATAGAAGACTATGGGATTCTCGCGCGGCATCGACGGCCGGCGATCGGTCCGCTTGCGCACCGGGTGGATGCCACCATCGATGGGATGGATGCCCATGTAGGGATAGAAGTAGGAGAACCAGAACAGCCGGTTGGCCGTGGTCAGTTTCTTGTTGCTGCCGAGGGCGAACATGCGCCGGAAAATCGTCTCCATGTGCTCGAAGGTGTAGAAATGGCGCCAGGCGTCAAGATAGGCCTGCTGCAGCTCCTCCGCCGTCATACGTGGATGCGCCATCACCGGCTGGGTGGTGTCGTACTTGTTCATGTCCGGGTCCATCCAGACACCGCTCTCCCACAATTCCTGGTGATCTTTTGAACCAGGCAGGGGCTGCATTACGGTGAAATAGACCAGGTCGAGCGGCAGCTCGCGCTTGAGGAACTCGACATCCTGGCGAATCGACTCGGGAGTGTCGTTGGGGAAGCCAATGATGTAGGCGCCGATCAGGACCACCGGGTGGCGTTTCCACGCCAGCATCATCTCGCGGTACTCCTCGATGTGGTTTTGCTTTTTGCCGGCGCCGGCCAGGTTTTCCGGGTTGACGCTTTCGAGCCCCATGAACACCTGGTCGACCCCGGCACCTACCGCCTTGTCGATAAAGCCGGCGATGCGGTGGACCTGGACATCGACCTGGACCTGCAGACGCACCTTGATGCCGCGGGTCTCGCGCAACTCGATCAGCCGGTCGAACAGCGCCTCCCAGTTGCGGTTTCGGGCCAGGTTGTCGTCGGTGATAAAGAATTGGTGCACGCCCAGGCGGTCGTTTTCGAGAATGATGCGTTCGAGGTCGTCCGGGGTGCGGAAGCGGCTTTTGTGGCCGTGGACGTTGATGATGGTGCAGAAGCTGCAGACGAACGGGCAGCCGCGGCCCATGTCGAATATCGACATGTCACCCCAGCCGCTGCCATTGAGCGTGGCACGGGGCAGCATCGGCACCGGTTCGCCCTGAATCTCGGGCGGGTGGGCGAGGTGGTTGTAGACCGGCTGCAGCGTGTCGGTGTGGGCCTCGCGGAGCACGGCCTCGAAGCGCCCCTGTTCGGCTTCGCCGGCGAACAGGCTGATGCCGCGTCGCTGCGCCTCGTGGAGGTCCGGCGGCAATTCCTTGAGCATGGCGATGCAACCGGAGACATGGATGCCACCGGCCATCACTGGCAGACCGGCGTCGAGGAACGGCGTGGCGATATCGAGCGCGCGCGGGAACTGGTTGCTCTGTACTCCAACCAGGCAGACCAGGGCGCCGCCGCCGTCGCGCTCGACCCCGGCCAACAGTTCCTGCACCGGCACCCGCTGGGAGATCTCGTCCATGGCATGGACCACGATCACGGTCTCCGGCCCGAGGACGGCCCGGTCGCGACAGTCGAGGGCGAGGGCGTTGAGGCAGGCGAGCGAGTTGGAGGCAATCCAGTTGTGACGCCACTGGATCGGGTAGCCGTCCACGTCGTAGTGCGTCGGCTTGATCAGGATGACATGGAACCTTTTGATGGCCGGCGCCATGGTGCTACTCCCATACTTCCGGTTCAGTGACCGAAAAAAAACTGGCACACTCGGCCGTGATTCCAGGCGGTAAGGTCAAGGTGCGTGACACGAACATAAAACCACATCGTGGCGGTGGGCAGAAGCGTCGCCCTGGCGTACCTCCTGCGCTCACCGGTGACCGGACGCGCCGCAGCCCCGTTCTACCTGTCCTGGCGCCTATTGTCCCACAGCTGCCGGTCCCGTGGGGCTGGCGGTGACCACGGTGGCGGACGGCGGGACCCGGCTGGACCGCTGGCTCTGGTATGCCCGCTTCTTCAAGACCCGGGTCCTGGCACGCCAGGCGATCGATGGCGGCCGGGTCCATGTCGGCGGGTCACGGGTCAAGCCCGGTCGGCGGCTCAAGGTCGGCGATGTGCTCGAAATCCAGCGCGGCCACGAGCGCTTCGAGGTGTCGGTCGAGCAGCTCGGCAGCCGCCGTGGACCGGCCAGTGAAGCGCGGAACCTCTACCTTGAAAGCGAGGCGAACCAGGCACGGCGGACCGCCGAGGCGGAGCAGCGCCGTATGGAGGCCGCGACGGCGGCGGTCCCGCGAAGCGGGCGACCGACCAAGCGTGACCGCCGCCGGATCCGTTCCGTCCGCGCCGGCGGCGGGTAGGCCGTGAGGCTCAGGTTGTGCCCTGCTCACGCGCTGCCGATGCCAGCAGCTTGGTGGCCACCTCGAACAGGTCGCGTGACAGCTCGGACAGCTTCAGGATCGACTCGAGCTCGACCTGAATCAGGGCCTGGCGCACCGGGTTGTAACGGCGCCACTGGCCGAACGCCCCGAGCAGGCGGGCGGCGACCTGCGGGTTGCTGCCGTTGAGCGTGCGCACCTGCTCGCCGAGGAAGGCGTAGCCGGAACCATCGGTGGCATGGAACTGGGCCGGGTTGCCGTGGCAGAAGGCGCCGACCAGGGCGCGGACGCGGTTCGGGTTGCGTAGCGAAAAGGCCGGGTCGCGCATCAGCGCGCGGATCGTCGCCAGCCTGCCGGGCAGGCGCGAGGGGGCCTGGATGGAGAACCACGTGTCGCGCACCAACGGATCCGAGTGCCAGCGTGCGTGGAAGGCGTCGAGGGCGGGTTGACGCTCAGGCACGTCGGCATTGGCCAGCGCGGCCGGTGCGGCAAGGCTGTCGGTGAGCTTGTCGGGGCTGTGGGGAGGCGCCGTGCAGGGCGCGCGCGGAGCG
>QNFN01000005.1 GCA_003645555.1 Gammaproteobacteria bacterium
CGCTGATGGTGAAAATGGACTACGTTGACAATAATCGCGTTACGGAACAGGGAGGCGGGGTCCCGCCAGTTCCAGCCACGAAATCGCACCAACTGCATCGCCGGCCACGTTGATCGGTGGCGGCAGGCGGTCGGTTTTACTACGGCAAGCCCAGGAGCGGGCAGCGAATAACGGCCAGGCCCAGAGCTTGGCTATACACCACCAGAGCGAAAGGTATTCATATAATGAAGAAACGTCTGCTTGTATCCGCGCTTCCCGCGCTGGCCCTGTCGGTGGCCCTCGGCACCGCCCAGGCTGGTGAAACACTCGACGCCGTCAAGGGCAAGGGCTTCGTCCAGTGCGGCGTGTCGACCGGTCTGCCCGGCTTCTCGGTCGCCGATGACAAGGGCAACTGGGCCGGCCTCGATGTCGACGTCTGCCGCGCCGTGGCCGCCGCCATATTTGGTGATGCCAGCAAGGTCAAGTACTCACCGCTGAACGCCAAGGAGCGCTTTACCGCGCTGCAGTCGAGCGAGATCGACATGCTGTCGCGCAATACCACCTGGACGCTGACCCGCGACTCCAACCTCGGCCTGAACTTCGCCGGCGTCAACTACTACGACGGTCAGGGCTTCATGGTGTCGAAGAACCTCGGCGTCAAGAGCGCCCTGGAACTCGACGGTGCATCGGTCTGCATCCAGGCTGGCACCACGACCGAGCTGAACCTGGCCGACTACTTCCGCGCCAACAGCATGAAGTACGAGCCGATCACCTACGACAGCTCCGACGAGACGGTCAAGGGTTTCGAGGCGGGGCGTTGCGATGTGCTGACCTCCGACCAGTCGCAGCTCTACGCGCTGCGCATCAAGCTGTCGAAGCCGGGCAGTGCGATCGTGTTGCCCGAGGTGATCTCCAAGGAGCCGCTCGGCCCGGTGGTGCGCCAGGGTGACGACGAGTGGTTCAACATCGTGCGTTGGTCGCTGTTCGCGATGATCAACGCCGAGGAGCTTGGTGTCTCGTCGGCCAACGTCGACAAGATGAAGTCGAGCAAGGATCCGGGCATCCGCCGCCTGCTCGGCCTCGAGGGCATCAAGGGCCAGGGCCTGAAGCTCTCCGACGATTGGGCCTACAACATCGTCAAGCAGGTCGGTAACTACAGTGAGGCGTTCGAGCGCAACGTCGGCCAGGGTAGCCGGCTGAAGATCTCCCGCGGCCTCAATGCCTTGTGGAACAACGGCGGCATCCAGTACGCTCCGCCGATTCGTTGACCGGAACCCGGGGCGGGGTCGCGTGACTCCGCCCCGGCCTTTCCCGGGATCCCGTTTCAGATCCTGATCGATTCTCACTGCCGAGGCCGTGCCACTTGAGTGACCTGCCGAACGTGTCGCATACCCCGGGCAAACCGGCGCCGTGGAACGACCCGAAGATCCGCGCCCTGGTGTTCCAGGCGCTGCTGATCGGTGTCGTGGTCACGTTCGGCCTCTACCTGATCAACAATACGCTGCACAACATGGAGCAGCGTGGTATCTCTACCGGCTTCGGCTTCCTCGATAACACGGCCGGTTTCGGCGTCACCCAGTCGCTGATCGAATACGACGAGACCTACACTTACGGCCGCACCTTTTTTGTCGGCCTGCTCAATACCCTCTTGGTCGCGGTACTCGGCATCATCTCCGCGACCCTGCTTGGTTTCGTCATGGGCGTCGCCCGGTTGTCACGCAACTGGCTGATTGCGCGCATCGCAACGGTCTACATCGAGATCTTTCGCAACATCCCGCTGCTGCTGCAGATCTTCTTCTGGTACTTCGCCGTTGGCCTCAACCTGCCGCGACCGAAGCAGAGCTTCGCCCTGGGCGAGACGATCTTTCTCAACAACCGTGGCCTGTTCATCCCGCGCCCGATCACGGAGGACGGCTTCGGGCTGGTGATCGGGGCCTTCGTGGTCGCGATCATTGCCGTGATTGTCATAGCGCGCTGGGCGCACCGCCGCCAGGATGCCACCGGCCAGCCGTTCCACACTGTCTGGGTGTCGCTGGCGCTGCTGGTCGGGCTGCCAGGCCTCGCTTTCCTCGCCGCCGGCGCACCGCTGACATGGGAGATGCCGGAGCTGCGTGGCTTCAATTTCCGCGGCGGCCTGAGCGTGCTGCCCGAGCTGTTCTCGCTGACCCTGGCGTTGGCCGTCTATACCGGTACCTTCATCGCCGAAACGGTGCGTGCCGGTATCCAGTCGGTATCGCACGGTCAGACCGAGGCGGCACGCGCGCTCGGCCTGCGCGAGGCACCGATGCTGCAGCTGATCATCATCCCGCAGGCGATGCGGGTGATCATCCCTCCACTGACCAGCCAGTACCTGAACGTGGTCAAGAATTCGTCGCTCGCCGCGGCGATCGGCTATCCGGACCTGGTCGCGGTGTTTGCCGGCACGACGCTGAACCAGACCGGCCCGGCGGTCGAGATCATTGCCATGACCATGGCCGTCTACCTGACGTTCAGCCTGTCGATCTCGCTACTGATGAACTGGTACAACGCCAAGATGATGTTGCGGGAGAGGTGAGGTGAGTACCTTCGAACGCGGTCCTGATCTGCCACCTCCGGTCACCCAGGTTGGAGTCATCGGCTGGTTGCGGCGCAACCTCTTCTCCAGCTGGCTGTACAGTTTCCTGACGTTGCTGGCGCTCTACTTGGTCTGGATAGTCGTGCCGCCGGTGATCAACTGGGCTCTGCTCGACGCCAGCTGGAGCGGCACAGCGCGCGAGGATTGCACCTCCGACGGCGCCTGCTGGGTGTTCGTCTCGGTACGCTTCAACCAGTTCATGTACGGCTTCTACCCGGAGGCCCAGCAGTGGCGCGTGAACATCATCTACGGGACGCTGTTCCTGCTGATGACCCCGCTGTTCCTCAAGGCGTTCCCGTGGAAGACCGCGCTCGGTGGTTTTATCATCTTCGTCTATCCGTTCATCGCCTACGGCTTGCTCGACGGCGCGTGGTTCGGCCTCGAGGTGGTCGAGACGACCCGCTGGGGCGGTCTGTCGCTGACGCTGATCCTCGCCGGGGTCGGCTGTGTCGCGGCGTTGCCGCTCGGTATCATCCTCGCTCTCGGCCGGCGTGCGACCGACATGCCGGCCGCCAAGTCGCTGTGCGTCATCTTCATCGAGTTCTGGCGTGGCGTGCCGCTGATCACCGTGCTGTTCATGTCGTCGGTGATGCTGCCGCTGTTCCTGCCCGAGGGGGTCCAGTTCGACAAGCTGATGCGTGCCCTGATCGGCATCACCCTGTTCCAGTCGGCCTACATGGCCGAGGTGATCCGTGGCGGCCTGCAGGCGATTCCCAAGGGGCAGTACGAAGCGGCTGATGCCCTCGGCCTTGGCTATTGGAAGAAGACCGGGCTGATCGTGCTGCCGCAGGCGATGAAAATCGTCATCCCGGGCATCGTCAACACGTTCATTGCCCTGATCAAGGACACCACGCTGGTGCTGATCATCGGCCTGTTCGAACTGCTCGGCATGATCCAGAACGCCCTCAACGATCCGAACTGGCTCGGGTACGCGACCGAGGGCTACGCCTTCACCGCGCTGACGTTCTGGATCATCTGCTTCAGCCTCTCGCGCTACAGCATGCGCATCGAGCGCAAGCTGCACACCGGCCACTAGCGCACCTGATGCGCACCAACGATCGGAGCCGACCATGAGTGACCAGGCCCAAAGCCACCACGACGCCGTCGATGACGTGATGATCGAACTGCGCGGCATGCACAAGTGGTACGACAAGTTCCACGTCCTCAAGGACATCGACCTGGTCGTGCACAAGGGCGAGCGCATTGTCGTTTGCGGCCCGTCCGGGTCGGGCAAGTCGACCATGATCCGCTGCATCAACCGCCTCGAGGAGCACCAGCGCGGCCAGATTTTTGTCGACGGCGTTGAGCTGACCGGCGACCTCAAACACGTCGAGCAGATCCGCAAGGAAGTGGGCATGGTGTTTCAGCACTTCAACCTGTTCCCGCACCTGACGGTGCTCGACAATTTAACGTTGGCACCGATCTGGGTACGCAAGTTGCCACGCAAGGAGGCCGAGGCGGCGGCGATGGCCTTGCTCGAGAAGGTCAAGATCCCCGAGCAGGCCAAGAAGTACCCTGGCCAGCTCTCCGGCGGTCAGCAGCAGCGCGTCGCCATCGCCCGCTCGCTGTGCATGAATCCGAAGATCATGCTGTTCGACGAGCCGACCTCGGCTCTCGACCCGGAGATGATCAAAGAGGTGCTCGACACCATGGTCGAGCTCGCCGAGACCGGCATGACCATGATCTGCGTGACCCACGAGATGGGCTTCGCCAAGACCGTCGCCAACCGTGTGATCTTCATGGACGAAGGCGAGATCATCGAGGAGAACGAGCCACACGAGTTCTTCAACAACCCGAAGCAGGACCGTACCAAGCTGTTCCTGAGCCAGATCCTCGGTCACTGAACCGGCCGTTTCGGCTACCGCTATCGCAGACGTGAAAAGGCCCGGGTGCTGTACAGCACCCGGGCCTGTTTCGTTGTTCTCTAGCGGTTGGGTCAGCCTTCGGCGTAGCCCTCTTCGTATGGATTATTCAGGATTTCGTGCAGCCGGCTCCCCGGGACATACGAGTCGAGAACCTCGACCTCGGATGTCTCGATGATGCGGCGAATTTCTTCGTCGAACTGGATGCTACTCATGACGGTCTCCTGTTGAATCGTTGCCGGTCGTTAAACCTTGGGCTCACTATGGGGGCCGGGATCGGATGGGTCCATAGCTAAGTCACTGTTTTTCTAGAATCGTTTTTCATATCCAAAGAAGTAAACGTTCTTAGCACGTGGCGGCAACGAACGGTAGGCGGTGATTCGTGGAGTAACCACACAAGCGGCATGGCGCGTCCGCTTGTGCTACCTAGAGAGGGTGGCACCGTGCAGCAGATTCGTGACGGAGGCGACCATGGACACCACCACCCACGACCTGACCACCCTGTTCGATCAGCTCGGTCTGGCCAGCGATGCATCATCGATCGATGCCTTCATCGGCACGCATCGACCACTGGCGGCCAGGGTACGTCTCGTCGAGGCGCCGTTCTGGAACGCGGGCCAAAGGGCCTTTCTCGACGAGGCGCTGAGCGACGATTCCGACTGGGCCGAACGGGTCGACGAACTCGACGCTCGACTGCGCTGATCTGGCCTATGGGATATCGGCAGCCGTTGGCACGACGGAACGCCAACCGGGATGAGCAGCACATGCTGCGACATGCTGTGCGATGGATTGCGGTGCCGATCCTGGCCGGGCTGGTGACAGCTGCCTCCGGTGGTGACTCCATGCTGCCGCCGTCATGCCAGCAGCTGCTGGCCGAGGGCGAGTTCAGTAGCCGTTTTCGCGTCATCGATCCGCTGGCGCGCGTGACCGCCTGCCGCATGAAGGGAGAGATTGCCAAGGATGAGTTCGACCTGCTGGTCAAAGGGCGTGTCGAGCAGTGGACACGGCGCTGCTTCAGTGACCGCGAGCAGGCTTACATGCATGGCCTGTTGCGCCAGGCAACGCTGCAATCAATGCCGTTCGTCACCCGCGAGAACTGTGCCGCCAATCTTGAGCGGTTGTTGACCCTCCCCGAACCGCGGAAGCGGCCGTGACCGGTGTGCCGCCTTTGACCTCGAGCTGAAGCCGGGCTAGGTTGAAGGCATGGAACAGTTGGCCGGCTACCTGCTGCTTGCGATCTGCGTGACCGTTCATGTGGCCGTACTGCTGCAGGTGATCAGCAGACGACGCACACGGCGCCGGGTCACCGGGCCAACAGGAACGGCCCGGCTGTTGCGCCGCGTGGTCATGCCCGCGGGCACCCGCGACTAGAAACCTTTTTTCACCCTTCACGATCCTCTCGGACCGGCACCAGGTGACGAGGAGTCTCCAGATGATGAAGCTGTTTCACAACGACGATCTCGGCAAACTGATCCTGCGCCTGTCGGTCGGTGTCCTGATGCTGTTCCATGGTGTGGGCAAGCTGCTCAACCCCGGTTCGCTGAAGTACATCGGTGGCCAGCTGGCAGAGATCGGCCTGCCGCAGTTCATCGCCTACGGCGTCTTCCTCGGCGAGGTGGTCGGGCCGCTGCTGGCAATCGTCGGGCTCTATTCACGTATCGGCGGGCTGCTGATGGCGGGCAACATGGTGTTCGCCATCGTGCTTGTGCATACCGGTGAGCTGTTCACGCTGACCCAGCACGGCGGCTGGGCGCTGGAACTGCAGGGCCTGTTCCTGTTCGGTGCGCTGGCGATCCTGTTTCTCGGCAGCGGCAGCATGGCCCTGAAGCGCGACTGAGGCGCGCCACCTGTCGGGTCAGTTGCTGACCCGGTTGCGGCCGGCCTCCTTGGCCTTGTAGAGCGCCTGATCGGCCCTTTTCATCACCTGTTGCGGCGTCGGGTGGCGGTCTTCGCGTTCGGCGACACCGATACTGGCGGTGACCGAGACCGTGTTGCGTTTCGTCGACCGTTTGCCGGCCGCGGCAGCTGATTTTTTGCGCGCCTTCTCCTTTGGCCGGTCTTTGCCACGCAGCTGGAAAGCGCTGTCGGCAATCGCCTGGCGCAGGTTCTCCAGGTGCGGCAGCGTCTGCTCGGCCCGCTTGCCGGCGAAGAGTACGGTGAACTCCTCGCCCCCGTAACGGAACGCCTTGCCTCCACCGCGCACCTGGTCCATCCGGGCCGCGACCAGTTTCAGGACCTGATCGCCGACGTCGTGGCCGTGGCGGTCGTTGAAGCGCTTGAAGTGATCGACGTCGAGCATGGCGATGGTGTAACGCGAGCCGAGCTTGAGTAGTTCCTCCTGCAGTGCCCGACGCCCGGGGAGGCCGGTCAGGTCATCGCGGTAGGCCATGCGGTAGGAGTCCTGGAGCAGGGCGATGAACAGCAACAGCGCGGCGGTGGTGGTAAACAGTGCAACGGTTTGCAGGTCGCCAGGATGGCGCAGTATCACGAACACCGCGACGAGAATGCCGACCAGGCTGATGATGAACGGTGAGCGGGTGAGGGCGAGGCGCACCAGCAGCATGCCGCCGGCAACGGCGAACGCGAGCAGTACCGGCTGGGTCAGCAGTGCGGAGCCGTACGGGAGTTCCATGCTGAAGGGTGTCGCCTCGAGTAGTTCGCGCAGCAGGTGGGGGCGCGACATGGCGAACATCAGCAGCACGCCCGCCTGGAAGAGCACGGCGGTCAGGCGCAGCACGCCGTGGCGGGTGAGCACGCCACGCTCGCGCAGACCGGCGATGACGGCAACGTTCAGTGGCAGCAGGAAGGCGACACCGAGGCGGAAGGTGCCCACATCGAGCCTGGCGCCGTGCAACTGCCAATCGAGAGGATGGCCGAGCATCCAGTAGAGACCCGTCAACAGCAGCAGCACGATAACGGCGCGGCCGCGACTGAACAGCAGCGCCAGCGCCAGCGTGGCCGCGAGCACCAGGTAGGGCAGGATCGGGACAATGTCGTTGAGCGCGGTCGGTAACCGGGCCAGGTTCAGTCGCAGCCCGTGGGTGGTGAGCAGCAACCCGGCCGGGATCAGGACGGCGATGAAAAAGCGGAACAGCTGCGCGGGCATGGGCGCAGTGTAATGAATCGCCTGCGCCGCCGGGATGAGTTCTAGGTGAATTCCTCATCGCTGAGTGAGACGGCATCGGTTCCCTTGCCACTCGATGCCGGGGTGGCGCGGTCCCAGGCCCAGTCGCGCAAGGCCTTGATCTGTTCACTCATGGTCCGTGACAGCGGCACCACGTGGCGTGCGACCTCGCGCAGGTCGGCGCTGGTGAACGGCCGCTGCTCATGCAGGCCGACGGTGCGGGCCGCGATCACCGCTTGCTCGATTTCGGCGGCGTTCCAGCCGTCGGTGTCGCGTACCAGCGCGGCCAGGTCGAACGTCTCCGAGTCGGCGGCCTGGCGAGCCAGGTGGATCGACAGCAGCGCTTCGCGCTCGGCGGTGTCCGGCAGGTCGACGAAGAACACCTGGTCGAAGCGTCCCTTGCGAATCATCTCGGCCGGCAGGTCCTCGATACGGTTGGCGGTGGCGGTGACGAAGACCAGTGGCGGCTTCTCCTGCATCCAGGTCAGGAACGCGGAGAAGAGATGAGTCGCCTGCTCCTTGCCGGGACCGGTGAATCCGAGGCCGTTTTCGATTTCATCGATCCATAGCACTACCGGCGCCAGTGACTCGACGGTGCGTAGCGCATGGTGGAAGGTCGCCTCCGGGTTGCCGTGGGCTCCGGAGAAGACCCGGTTCATGTCGAGTCGGAACAGCGGTGCCCGCCACTCGCGGGCGAGCACCTTGGCCACCAGGCTCTTGCCGCAGCCACTGACACCCATCACCAGCAGGCCGCGTGGCACCGGTTCGCCGGCGTCTACCGTGTGCTGGTTGAAGAGCCCGGACCGGGTGGTGATCCACTCTTTCAGGTTCGATAGCCCGCCGACTCCGTCGAGCCCGCGATCAGGTACTACGTACTCGAGGAAGTCACCGCCGGCGGCCAGGGTCTGTTTTGCTGCCTGCACCTTGGTGACCACGCCGGCCTGGGTCAGCGTGCCGCCGGCAAAGACCGCGTGTAACACGTGGCGTGCATTGTCGAGTGCCAGTCCACGCAGCGACTGGACCAGTGTCTCGCGCTGGGCGTCGTCCAGCACCAGGTCCCCGTAATTGGCGCGTACCCGGTCAGCGAGGTCGAGCAACTCGGTCGGACCGGGTGGCGGGATCTCGACCACTTGCAGGTTACCGCGCAGAGTTGGCGGTACGACCAGTTCGCCGGCAAGGATCAGCAGGCGGCACTCGGGTCGGTCACGCAGCCGGTAGTAGGCGTCACGCAGCGCACGCTGCAGGCGTGGCTGCCCGAGATCGGTGGCGATGTCCTTGAGTACCAGGAAGCCGGGTTCAGCGTGCTCGGCGGCATCGAGCACGACGCGGACCGGATCGCTGCTGTCGGGATCGTCGGTGCAGGCCCAGCTGGTCAACGGAAGGCCCTGTTCGGCCGCGACCCGGCCAAGAGCCTCGAGCAGGCGCGCCTCGTCTGCCGAGTGCAGGTAGAGGATCGGGTGGCGGCTGTCGAGGGCGTTTCGCAGCAGGTCGTCGAGCGATGCGGTTGGCGGTGTGTCCGGCATGGTGTGGATTCTTCTAATCGTGCGGGAGTGTACCGATTCTAGCCCGGATATTGCGGGGCTTTGTTGCCGGATCGATCCGGCGTGATCAATTTGTGATCTCTGCGTGAAACCGGAGTGATGTCGTGCGCGTTCAATGGGTCCTGCCAATTCACAACGGAGTTCACGCCATGATCATGCGCAACAAGACCCTCGCCATCTTCGCCATCGGTAGCCTGCTCGCCTTCTCTGGCACCACCTTCGCTGGCGACATGATGAAAAAAAAGGCCATGAACGACGGCAAGATGATGACCGAGGAGAAGGCCGACACCATGGCCAAGGATGGAATGGTGAAAAAGGAGGCCATGATGAAAGAGACCATGGCCAAGGAAAATATGATGAACATGGAGTCCATGGGCGACGGCAAAATGGACAAAAAGATGTAGGGATCATCCGACTGTCTGGCGCCACCCGGCATGGGCCACGGTCCGGCCGGGGAAGCGCACGTCAGCTGTTGCTACTATCGTCGGCATGCGACGTAAAGTCTTGATCGTCGAAGACGAGCCCGATATCGCCCGGCTGGTGCAGGAGCACCTGGCCGACATCGGCTGTGATGCCGTGATAGCCGGCAACGGCGCCACGGCACGCGAGCTGTTCGATGCGGGTGGTATCGACCTGGTGGTGCTGGATCGCATGTTGCCCGACAGCGACGGCCTGGTGCTCTGCCGGGAGTTTCGCCAGGCGGCCGCGACGCTGCCGATCCTGATGCTGACCGCCAAGTCGACCGAACTCGACCGTGTCGTCGGTCTCGAGGTCGGGGCTGACGATTACCTGGTCAAGCCGTTCAGCGTCGCCGAGCTCCTGGCGCGGATCAAGGCGCTGTTCCGTCGTGTCGACGCCCTGCGCCAGGCGACGCCCGAGGCCGTGGTCGACGAGCGCATAGAGCATGATGGCCTGGTCATCGACGTCCAGCGTCGACAGGTCAACGTCGCCGACGGCCCGGTGGAACTCACTGCCCGCGAGTTCGACCTGCTGCTCTTTTTCGCTCGTCAGCCTGGTCGCGTCTTCAGCCGCATGCAACTGCTCGACAAGGTCTGGGGATACAACCACGAGGGTTATGAGCACACCGTTAATTCACACATCAACCGACTCCGGGCCAAGATCGAGCCGGACCCGTCCAACCCGCGTTACGTCCTGACGGTCTGGGGTGTCGGTTACAAGTTCGCCGAGACGGTGACCGCCATGGCCAGCGACTGACGGCAGGACCTGGCCACGGTGTTCTCGACCCTCTACGCCCGCCTCGCCGCCGTCCTCTGCGGCCTGCTGGTGGCAATCGGCCTGATCTACGCGCTGCTGGTCGCCTCTTCGACCAGTCGTCACCTGCAGGAACTGGCGCAGCACCTCAACCGCGACGTCGCCCTCAGAATCGTCGCCGACCGCAACCTGGTCGCCGAGGGGCGTTTGTCGATGGACGCCCTGAAAGCGACCTTCAGCGCCTACATGGAGATCAATCCGAGCATCGAGATCTACCTGCTCGATCTCGACGGCCGCATCCTGTCGTTCTCGGCCGACCCGGGCAAGGTCAAGCGTCAGAGTGTCGATCTCGGCCCGATTCGGGATTTCCTCGGTGGCGCACCGTTCCCGCTGCTTGGTGACGACCCACGCTCCTACGACCGCATGAAGGCCTTTTCGGTGACGCCGGTGCCGACGGCCGCGGCACCCGAGGGTTACCTCTACGTCGTGCTTCGTGGTGAGCAGTACGACACCGCCGTGCAGGCGTTGCAGGAGAGCTTCGTGCTGCGCATCAGCGGTTGGGCGGTCGCCGGCAGCCTTGGTTTCGGGCTGCTCGCCGGGCTGCTGCTGTTCCATCTGTTGACCCGCCGGTTGCGTCGGCTGGCACGGACACTCAAGGCGTTCGAGGGCAGTGGTTTCAGCGCCCACACACCTTTTGGGCAGGGCGTGGAAGAGGGTGGTGACGAAATCGAACGCCTTGGTCAAGCCTTCGACCGCATGGCCAAGCGCATCATGACCCAACTGCAGGAACTGAGGGCGCAGGATCAATCCAGGCGCGAACTTGTTGCTCAGATCTCGCACGACCTGCGCACTCCGCTTGCGGCGGTCACCGGCTATCTCGAAACGCTGAGCATGAAGTCCGGGACGGTCGACGAGGCACGGCGTGCCGAGTACCTGGAGATCGCACTGCGCCAGTCCCGCCGTCTCGGCGGCATGGTCGACGCCCTGTTCGAGCTGGCTCGGCTGGAGGCACGTGACCTTCGTCCCGAGCTGGAGCCGGCCAATCTCGCTGAGTTACTCCAGGACGTGGTGCTGAAATTCGAGCCGAGGGCGATCGGGTCCGGAGTCCGGCTGAAGATGCGGCCACCCGCCGACGATCTGCCGGCAGCCCAGGTTGACGTCGCCTTGGTCGAGCGGGTGCTCGACAACTTGCTGGAGAATGCACTTGAGCATGCCTCCGGCGGGGAGGTGGTCGAGGTGGCCGTAATCCAGACGGATGGAGCCCTGGAAATCGGCATCTGTGACCGCGGTCCCGGTATCCCCGAGCCACACCTGGAGTCGATCTTCGAGCCGTTCCGGCGAGGAGCTGCCGGCGACCGGGCGCGCGGTCATGCCGGTCTCGGTCTGAGCATTGCCCGGCGCATTGCCCGGCTGCATGGTGGTGAGTTGCAGGTCACGAACCGGGAGGGTGGCGGTGCACATTTCGTCCTGCGACTGCCGCTGGACGACGGGTAAGGCCCGCGGAGCCGATGGCCATGGGCCAGGGCATGCACGCCCTGGCCGCAGATGAATCCTGCCAGTGCTACTGGAACAGCGCTATGTATTTGCCGTAGCCGCTCGCGGTCAGCTGCTCCTGCGGGATGAAGCGCAGCGATGCCGAATTGACGCAGTAGCGCAGCCCGGTCGGGGCTGGCCCGTCGTTGAAGACGTGGCCGAGGTGGGAGTCACCGTAGCGACTGCGTACCTCTGTGCGCGGCCACAGCAACTTGTAGTCGGTCTTCTCGACCACCAAGTCGCCAGCGATTGGCTTGGTGAAGCTTGGCCACCCGGTTCCGGACTTGAATTTGTCGAGTGACGAGAAGAGTGGCTCACCACTGACGACGTCAACAAAGATGCCCGGACGTTTTTCGTCCCAGTAGGCGTTGTCGAACGGCCGCTCGGTGCCATCGTTCTGAGTGACGTCGTACTGCAGGGTCGTCAGCGAAGTGCGCAGCTCGTCAGCGGACGGTTTGCGGTAGCGGGCGCTGTCGCCGCCCTCGGGACGGTAGGCATCGTAGTCGACCTTGATGGATTTGCCCCAGGTCTTTTCAAGGTACTGGTCGCGGCCGGAGTTGTAACGGTAGTACTTGTAGCGGATCGGATTTTCCTGGTGGTAATCCTGGTGGTAGTCCTCGGCCTGGTAGAAGGTGTTGGCCGGCAGGATTGGGGTGACGATCGGCTTGTCGTATCGGCCACTCGTGGCCAACGTGGCCTTCGATGCCTCGGCGGCACGACGCTGGGCATCGTCGTGGTACCAGATCGCGGAACTGTACTGCTGGCCGCGGTCGACGAACGAGCCGCCGGCGTCGGTCGGGTCGAACATCCGCCAGTACGTCTCGAGCAGCCCTTGGTAGGTGATTACTCTGGGGTCGTAGTGGACCTCGACACTTTCGAGGTGCCCCGTGCCCCCACCTGAGACCTTCTTGTAGTCCGGCATGGCGTCGTGGCCGCCGGTGTAACCGGAGATGGCATCAATGACGCCGGGCACCTTTTCGAAATCAGATTCGGTGCACCAGAAGCAGCCGCCGGCGAAGGTGGCGACCGCCGCTGTGTGGGTGGTGTTGGACGGCAGCGGGTCGCTGCCGCCATGGGCGACCAGAGAGAGGGCGGTGGCGGTGGCCAGAGCCAGGCCGAGGAGGACGATTTTCACTGGAATTCTCCATTGGACACGTGATGAGTGATGCCCAGTAGACCGCGCCACCGTGGTGGATGTTGCAGTCGTGATGAAAACGTGAGAATTGGCCGCCCGGGGGCACAGTGCAACGCCATGCCACGATCCGGTGACGGACGATGTCACGGAGATAGGCGCGGGATGCTCCGGTTCGTGACCACGGGCGGAACGGCCTGCCTGCAGCGGGACGCGCGTCAGTCGGTGATGTCCGGCAGCGCGATCTTGTCATCGCGGCTCAGCCGGTAGTCCTCGAATATATGTTCGGCACTGAGTTCGGCGTAGCTGCCGTCGGCCAGCTGGTGGGTGGTGTCTTTGAGCCGGTAGACGTACTCGCCGCAGGTCCAGCAGTTGAACTTGCGCATCTGCGTGCAGAGGCAGGTTTTCTCGTAGACGTGGACGTCGTCCGGGTTTTTCTCGACCGCGCGGTTGTAGGCGTCGATGTAGGCGCAGTGGCCGTTGCGGTCGAGCAGGTAGCCGAACTGCTCGCAGTTGGGGCGGTTGTGGGCGCCGATGGCCGGGCAGTGCTTGAGCATGCGCATCGGGTAGCCGGTGGGGGAGACCAGGTTGACTTCGACGTCTTCCTCGGAAGCCTTGAAGTACTCCTGTCGGACATGCTTTGGCAGCCCGCACTCGTGGGAGACGGTGAAGCGGGTGGCGACCTGGACCGCCGCGGAGCCCGTCTCCATGAAGCGCACGCCGTCGGAGCCGGTGAAGATGCCGCCGGCCGGGATCACCGGGATGGTGAGGTCGTGTTCCTTCAGGAAGGCCAGCACCTCGGCGGTAATGGTCGCGAGGTCGTACTTTTTCCAGTCGAGGCCGAACCCGAGGTGGCCGCCGGCAAGTGGACCCTCGACGACGACGAAGTCGGGCAGGCGGTCGAGGCCCTTGGTCTTGCGCAGGAACAGGTTCAGCGCACGCACCGATGAGACGATGATGCCGAGCTGCGCATCGCGAAAGCGCGGGTGGTCCTGCATCAGCGCGAACGAGCCGAGATGCAGGCCGGCGCTGAGCGAGATGCCGTCGATACCGTTGTCGAGCGCCGCCTCGAGGCGCACCTTCAGGGTCGCGCTCGGGTTGTTCATGCCGAGCTTTTCCATGATGTTGATGAACACCAGGCCGTCGCCCTGCTTGCGCCCCATGGTGTACTCGACGTGCAGCCGCTGGGCCTCGGCCAGGTCGCCGAGATCGAACTGGGCGATCGACTTGTCGTCGTTACCGACGTTGAACTTGTACTTGGCCATCTTTGCCGCGACATAGCGGGTCTTGTAGCGACGGTCGGAAACGGTCGGCACCATGGCATCGGAGATGTGGCCGATACCGCCGAGCCGGGCCGCCTCGAGGGCCAGGTCCGACGTGGAGATATCGACGCCCATACCGCCGATCATCAGCGGCACATACTCACGGCCACCTAGTTGCAGGCGGAAATCATCGAGGCATTTCATGGTGTTTCGATCGGTGGTGCGGAACCAGTTGGATGATGCAGGCAAATACAGTCAATGACAAATGATACAGGGTCCATCGTCAGAATAAGCCCGCCTGATGCAGGGATATTCGGTCGCTGCCCGGACCATCTGCCCGGCCCCGGCGACCGCCGGGTCGTGAGCAGGGGCCAGGTCCCTGGCCGGGGAGGGCTGTGGGATGCGCCGTCGAGTGACCGGTTCGTTGACCCATATCAGCGCTATGCCCCTGGGCGAGGTCTATGAATCAAGGGAAGCCCGAATTGATCAGTGGTTCCCAAGGGGGAGGGCTCGCCCGCGTCGTGGTCAGACGGTCCGCGACGTATCCACGACGTGACGCTGGCGGCTGGTGTGGTCGTCATCGGATTGGAGGCGACGGATATGAATCGCGACCGCATCCACCTCTCCATCTGGGAGATCGATCCCGCCGAGGGTGACGCCGTGTTCAGCACCGCGGCATGTCAGCGGCTCTTCCTGGAGGCCTACGAGGCCACGTTCGCAATGCATGCGACCCCTGGGCGCGTGCGCCCCTATCTCTGTCGCTACCTGCACTACGGCGTTGTCGCCCCATGGGTGCGGCGCTACCTGCGCGAGATGCGGCCCGGACACCCTCTGGCGGAGATTGCCGAGGCCCCGCTCGATCCATTCGTCGACTGGCGGATGCCATTACGCTGGGTCGCTCGACGCGGCTGGCACCTCTACCGCCTGTGGCGTCACGACGTTCCAGGCCGGTCGCGCTTCAGGGCGTAGTGGCGCTGCGACCGGCCACTCGGCCGAAGTGGCAGGACAAGCCATCAGCGGAGCTGCCGATGGCCTGAATCCGATGTCTGGTCTCCATCCATGGGCCCGGCAGGCGGGCTATCAGTACAGTAATTGATATGGATCAATTGCTATACGCAATACAGGGTCTATGAATTAAGGAATCAATCGTGACTTGGCGGTGATCCGCGGCAGGGAAGGTTTGCGTCACGCCATGTCGTTGGAGGGCGCGTGCGCAACGACTGGGTTGTACAGCCGCTGTGGGAACTCGATCCGCACCACCATGCACAGCCGACCTACGATGATTTTGAACGGCTGTTTCTCGCGGCGTACTCGGCGGCCTTCCGGTTGCAGGCGACACCTGACCGGGTCTACCCTTACCTGATCCGCTACCTCAGTTTCAATGTCGTCGCCCCGTGGGTTCGCGATTTCGCCAGCCACGTCCATGGTGATGAGGCCGCGGAACTGTTGGTCGACGCCACGCTCGATCCGATGGTCGACTGGCGGCACATCACTCGCTGGTTCGAGGCCAACCTGCCGCTGATCCATCTTTCTCGAGATGACGGCCGTTCATGCCATGGCCGGTTCCAGGCCTGAAGGGCGCCGCACTCCCCTAGCCGAACAGGTAGAGGCAGGCGACGACCGCACCGATGATCCCGGCCAGGTCGGCCGTCAGACCGGCCGCCAGTGCATGCCGCACCCGGCGAACCTGCACGGCGCCGAAATAGACCGCGAGCACGTAGAAGGTGGTCTCGGTCGAACCCTGCAACGTGCTGACCAGGTAACCGACGTAGGTGTCCGGCCCGGTCGCCGGGTCGGCGATGGTTGCGGCCAGCACACCGTAGGCCCCCGAGCCCGACAGCGGTCGCAGCAAGGCCATCGGCAAGGCTTCGGCCGGCATGCCGAGTGCCGCGGTGAAGCCGCCGATGCCGTTGACGACGAAAGCCATCGCACCGCTGGCACGGAACATCCCGACCGCGACCAGGATCGCCACCAGGTAAGGGATGATGCGTACCGCCACCTCGAAACCGTCGCGGGCGCCATCGACAAAGCACTCGTAGACCCGCACCCGTCGGGCGACTCCGAAGCCGAGCAGCAGTACCGCCAGGCCAGGGATGATCCACGGTCCGAGCGAGGCACCGAGGACCACGGCGACCGGGATCAGCGAGACCAGAATGAGCAGGGAGAGGTACGAGACCCAGGCCGGGTAGCCGTCCGTCGGCGCGTCCGGCAGCGTCACCTCCGGTGGCGGTTCGGAAGTCGCGTCGACCGGGCTCCCGGTCGTCTCGCCCGCGGCCGAGGTGGCCGGTGGGTCCAGCGGCCAGAGGCGCTGGTAGAACTTGGCCGAGAGAATCGCTACCACAGTCGAGCAGAGGGTCGCGAACAGGGTGGTCGGCAGGATGCCGGCCGGGTCGGCCGAGCCGGCGGCGGCACGTAGCGCGATGACTCCGGTCGGTAGCAGCGTGATGCTCGAGGTGTTGATGGCCAGGAACAGCGCCATGGCATTGGTCGCCGTGCCCTTGCTCGTGTTCAGGGTGTCGAGGGCCTGCATGGCACGGATGCCGAATGGCGTAGCGGCATTACCGAGGCCCAGCGCGTTGGCCGACAGGTTCATGATCATCGCCCCCATCGCCGGGTGATCAGCGGGGACGTCGGGGAACAGCCGTACCAGCAGCGGTCGCAGCAGCCGGGCGATGATCAGCAGCAGGCCACCGGCCTCGGCGACCTTCATCAGGCCGAGGAAAAAGGCCATCACCCCGACCAGGCCGAGGGCAAGGGTTACCGCCCCCTTGGCCGAGTCGATAATGCCGTTGCCAAGCGCGAGCATCGGCGAAATGGCGTCGGCAGTGGGTGCGACCCAGGTCAGCTGGTGGTAGCCGGTGACCACGAAGGCGATGGCGATCAGCGCAAAAAAGATGACGTTCATGGCAGGCCTGCCCCGGTGACTGCCGCCGCAGTCTAGCAGGCGAAGCAGTATCGTTTGCGTGCCGGTGGCGCGGCCTGACCCGCGCGGAAGTGGGTGAGCTGCAGGTTGACCATAGTCCGCTCACCGGACGCGTCGACCACGGCGGTGTCGACGCCTGCCTTTTCAGGGTCGTGGCGGAACGCCGATCTGTGCACCTGGTCCTGAATCAAGCCATGAACTTGTATCTGGCGCCTCGAATGTCCAGCGTTGACTTGAGCCACGGCATCGAATGCCGTAACGCATTCCGTTACGCTGGTCGTCACTGGAGGGCACCATGCCGAGCCGATTCACGCCGCAATTCGCCGACCTCCCCGAGGTGTTGCCGATTTTCCCCCTCGGCGGTGCCATCGTGCTGCCGGGACGGCAATTGCCGCTGAATATCTTCGAGCCGCGTTACCTGAACATGGTCTTCGATACTCTTGGCGGCACCCGCATGGTCGGCATGATCCAGCCCGCGGCAGAGGCCACCAGGAGCGGCAGCGACTCGGTGCGGCGCGTCGGCTGCGCCGGGCGCATCACCCGCTTCGCCGAGAGTGACGACGGCCGCCTGATGATCGTCCTGACCGGCGTCTGCCGTTTCGCCATTGATGCCGAACTCGAGTCACGGCCGGGCTACCGTCGCGTCACCCCGGACTGGTCGGACTACGCGGCCGACCTCGATCCCGATCATGACGTCAGTATCGATCGCCAAGGGTTGCGCAAGGTGCTCAAGCAGCTGGCCGATTTCCGCGGGCTCCAGCTCGACTGGGAGCAGGCCGAGGAGTTGCCCGATCCGGTCTACGTCGATGCGTTTGCCATGAACCTGCCGCTCCCTGACGAGGAGAAGCAGGCCCTGCTTGAGGCGGAGAACGTTGA
>QNFN01000006.1 GCA_003645555.1 Gammaproteobacteria bacterium
CCGGCCAGGGTCGCGTCCAGGGTGCGCGCGGCCCAGGCGGTCAGCTGGCCGACCGGCAGCATGAAGCCGAGCAGCAATGGCATGGCGCAGGCCACGGTTGCCAGCCAGGCACGCCAACCGACCAGTTGCAGGCGTGGTAGCGGCTTGGAACGCTGGCCGGCGTGGTGGTAGCGGGCCTGCCGACGCGACCAGCGCTCGGTCAGGATCAGAGCGAAGACGAACAGCATCATCAACGCTGAGAGTTGCGCCGCTGCACCGCTGTCGTTGAGGCCGTACCAGGTGCGGAAGATGCCGGTGGTGAAGGTGGATACACCGAAGTATTGCACCGTGCCGTAATCGGCCAGGGTCTCCATCAACGCCAGCGACAGACCGGCGATGATCGCCGGGCGGGCGCCCGGCAGGGTGATGCGCCACAGCCGCGCCCACGGACCGGCGCCGAGGATGCGCCCGGCCTCGAGGGCGTGCACCGACTGTTCGAGGAAAGCGGCCCGGGCGAGCAGGTAGACGTAGGGGTAGAGCACCAGCGACAGCATGGCGATGGCACCGCCGAGGGAGCGGATCTCCGGGAACCAGTAGTCGCCGTAGCCCCAGCCGAACCAGCCGCGCAGTGCGGTCTGCACCGGGCCGGGATAGTCGAGCATGCCAGTGTAGGTGTAGGCGATGATGTAGGCCGGAATCGCCAGTGGCAGCAGCAGCGCCCATTCGAACACGCGCCGGCCAGGGAACTGGCAGTTGGTGGTCAGCCAGGCGCAGGTCACGCCGATCGAGAGCACGCCGTAGGCGACCCCGAGCATCAGCCCGAGGGAGTTCAATACGTAGTCGGCGAGGACCGTATCGACCAGGTGGTGCCACGTCTCACTGACCGGCAGGAAGACGGCGCTGAAGACGGTGAGGATCGGCAGCGCCAGCAGCACAGCGACGGCGATCACCCCGGCTCGCCACGGATCGGGCCAGCGGAACGAAAAAGCCCGGCCCGCCGTTGGGGCGGGCCGGGGTGCCGTCGAGGCGGTCATCGGGTCCGGGCCATGGTGCCGGTCACTTCCAGCCGGCACGATCCATCAGCCGTACTGCGGCGGCGTTGTTGCGGCCAAGTTCAGCAAGGTTGATCGAGTCGGCCTTGAATGGGCCCCACGCCTCCAGCGTTGCGTTAAGCGGCACATCGGCCAGCACCGGGTATTCGAGGTTGGCGTCGGCGTACCAGCGCTGTGACTCCTTGGTGACCATGAACTCAAGCAGGCGCACGGCATTGGTGAGGTTGCGTGCGTACCTGGTGACGCCGGCGCCGCTGATGTTGACGTGGGTGCCGCGACCGACCTGGTTGGGCCAGTAGACGGCGATCTTGGCGGCCGCCTCACGCTGTGCCGGATCGGCGCTGCCGAGCATGGTGCCGAGGTAGTAGGTGTTGGCCACGGCGACGTCGCACTGGCCAGCGGCGACCGCCTTGATCTGGTCACGATCACCACCGCGCGGCGGCCGTGCCAGGTTGGCGACCAGCCCCTTGGCCCAGGTCTCGGTCTCGGCCTCGCCGTGGGCGACGATCAGCGATGCGACCAGCGACTGGTTGTAGATATTGCCCGACGAGCGGATGCAGATGCGCTTCTGCCAACGGCTGTCAGCGAGGTCCTCGTAGCTCGACAGCGTGGCCGGATCGAGCCGGTCTTTGGCGTACATCAGTACACGGGCGCGGATCGAGACGCCGAACCAGTACCCCTCCGGGTCACGGTAGGTCGGCGGGATGGCGCTTTCGAGCGTTTTGGAGCGTACCGGTTGCAGGACACCGGCCTTGTAAGCGCGGTAGAGGCGCCCGGCATCGGTGGTCAACAGCAGGTCGGCCGGGGTATTGCGGCCTTCGCTGTCGAGCCGCTTGAGCAGGGCGTCGGCCTTGCCGGTGACCAGGTTGACGGTGATCCCGGTCTCGGCGGTGAACCGGTCGAGCAGCGGCTTGATCAGTTCCTCCTTGCGGGCGGAGTAGAGGTTGACCTCGTTGGCGGCGAGTGCCGGCAGTGACGGGGTGGCCAGGGCCAGTGCGGTCAGCGCCAGCAGGGTACGGATAGGTTTCATGGTCGTGGGCTCCTGTCCAGGGCCGCCGCGCGTTCCCGGCGCGACGCCGATATCAAAAACTTTGTGGTTTGCATTGCCGGGCAATGGCCCGGTTCCTGTAAGGGGTGGGAAGCGTCCTTCTCCCCTTAAGCTAAATGATAATCATTCTCATTACGATTTGCAAGGTGCTGTTCTATTTATTTATTTTGATAAATATCAATTTCTACTGCGCAGGGCTTCGATGGCGTTGACCGACTTGGGCGTCGCCGCAGTCAGTACTTCGTGGCCCTTGGTGGTCACCAGCACGTCGTCCTCGATGCGCACGCCGATATCGGCCCAGCGTGGCCCGACGCCTTTCTCCCCGGCTGGCAGGTAGAGTCCGGGTTCGATGGTCAGTGTCATGCCGGGTTCGAGCACCCGCCATTCGCCACCGACCTTGTAATCGCCGACGTCGTGGACATCGAGCCCAAGCCAGTGACCGGTGCGGTGCATGTAGAAGCGTCGGTAGGTGCCCTTGTTGATCACTGTCCGTGGCCGGCCCTTGAGCAGGCCGAGTTCGACCAGTCCGGTGGCCAGCACCTCAACGGCGGCGTCGTGCGGTGCATTCCACTGATTGCCCGGGCGCACCATCTCGATAGCGGCCTGCTGTGCTTCCAGCACCAGCTCGTAGATGGCTCGTTGGGCGCGACTGTAGCGTTGGCCGACCGGGAAGGTGCGGGTGATGTCGGCGGCGTAACCCTCGACTTCGGCGCCGGCATCGATCAGCACCAGGTCGCCTTTACGCAGGCGCGAGGCGTTCTCTGTGTAATGGAGGATGCAGGCGTTGGCGCCGCCGCCGACGATCGATGGGTAGGCGGAATGGCGGGCGCCACCGGTGGCGAAGGCGTGCTGCAGTTCGGCCTCGAGGTCGAGTTCGTTCAGTCCCGGCCGGCAGACTCGCATGGCGCGAATGTGCGCTTCGGCCGAGATCGCCGCCGCCTTGCGCATCAGCCGGAGTTCGGCCGGGCTCTTGATCAGGCGCATCTCATGCAGCAGATGATCGAGGTCGATGAACTCGACCGGGGCGGTAACCCCGGCCCGCGACTTGTCGCGCACCCGGTTGACCCAGTCGAGCAGCCGGCGATCGAACGCGGGATCGCTGCCCATGGTCGCATAGACCCGCTCGGTGTTTTCGAGCAGCCGCGGCAGGATGTCATCGACGTCGTTGATCGGGAAGGCGTCGTCGGCACCGTAACGATCGCAGGCCCCCTCAAGGCCGGTACGCCGCCCGTGCCAGGTCTCCATCTCGGAGTTGCGCTCGCGGCAGAACAGCAGGTACTCACCCTGCGGTCGCCCCGGCATGAGCACGGCCACGGCTTCGGGCTCGGAGAGTCCGGTCAGGTAGAGAAAGTCACTGTGCTGCCGGTAGGGGTGATTGACATCACGGTTGCGCTGCCGTTCAGGTGCCGCGGGCAGGATTGCGATGCCGCCGTCACCCATCTGGCGCATCAGTTGCTGCCGGCGGCGGGCGAAATCGCGTGCCTTCACGGCTGTTGGCCTGTTTCTGCCCTGGCCAGAAGGGCGTCACGAACCAGGTAGGTGCCGAGGCGAAGGTATTCGGTTATTTCGGCCAGGTCGCTCTCCGCCGCTTCGCTGTCGTCGTCGTGGGCGACCTGGGCAATGGCGGTCAGGTCGTTGAGGAAATCCCCGGCTTCATCGCCGAGGCGGGCCGGATCGATACCACCGAGGCCGAGTCCACCGAGGAATCCTTGGCACCACTGGCCCAGGGCCTGCACACGCTCGGGTAACGGGGTGTCGTCGTCGGGCAGCCGGAGTTGTAGATCGAAGCGCATCTCGCCGAGTTGTGCATGGGTCGTCATGAACAGCAGCTGGATCGGGTCCGGGGCCTCATCGACGGTCTCACAGCCGAGGCTGTCGAGCCAGGCGGAAACGGGCAACTCGGGATCGATACAGAGCATGGCGCAGAGCATGCCGTGGGCGTCGGCCAGGCCCTGAGGCGCTCCGCAAGCGCTCAGCGCCTGCGCGGTTTCGGCGTCATCGTGAATGTCCTGTGGCGGGGGATCGATTGGCATGGCTGGGCTCCGGCAGGGTGCCGCGTATGCTAGCACTGCGTGCGGAAGTGTCGTTACCGGTGCGTTGACCGGCCATCAAAGCCGGTTCTATAGTGGTCGAACGAAGAGGATGACGACATGAAGAGTGCGGAACTGGAACTGAAAAAACTCGAGAGTCGGATCGATGAACTGATCCGGATCAGCGGGCGCCTGGGCGAGGAGAACCGCGCCTTGCGGGCCAGCCAGCGCACCTTGCAGATGGAGCGTGCCGGTCTGCTGGAAAAAAATGACCGTGCCCGCAACCGGGTCGAGGCCATGATCATGCACCTCAACTCGATGGAGCACAGCACGTGAGCGACGATGACGCTTCGGTGGTCGTCACCATTCTCGACAAGGAGTACCGCTTTGCGTGCAATCCGCAAGAACGCGACTCGTTGATCGCTTCGGCGCATTATCTCGATGGCAAAATGCGTGCGATTCGCCAGGGCGGCAAGTTGCTCGGCACCGACGGTCTTGCCGTCATGGCGGCACTGAACATCACCCACGAACTCCTGAACGGCAAGTCGCGGAAGGACGACCTCGACGACGTGTTGAGCGGTCGCATCCGCGGTATCCAGGAAAAGATCGAGTCGGCCCTCCATGACGGTCGGCAGATGGAACTCTGAATCACGCGAACCAGGTTCCTGACACCCCCTGCGGTGCTCGAAGCCGGCTCAGGAAACTCTTGAGCCTAATTGCAGTACCCGGAGGCAAACCGAGATGGGATCGTTGTGCATGTCCGCCGTCGAGCGGAAAGCCTGAGATCCCACGGCTGCCCCCACTTGAACCGCCCGGTTCAAGATCACGAGCCTGCTACGGCACAGGCGGGGGGTGTCACCTTCTCCACGTCGTTGCCGGGTGAAAGATCCCTGCCAGCTATTCCGATGACGTCAGCCATACTTTCCGACCGCGGTCTACTGCGGCGCGAAATGCGTGCCCGCAGGCGTGTCCTGGGTCATGCAGAACGCACCGCCGCCGCGCGCAGGTTGGCCGGTGCGCTGATGCGCCACCCGGCCTACCTGCGTGCCTGGAGCTTCGCCACCTATCTCGCCAACGACGGGGAACTCGATCCCACCTGGCTGGTGCGGCGGGCCTGGGCCAACGGTCGGCACTGCTACCTGCCGGTGCTGGTCGAACGCCCGGAGCCGATGCTCCGCTTTGCTCCGTACACACCCGGGACACGCTTTCGATGCAACCGCTTCGGCATCCCTGAACCGGACGTACCACGGCGTGAGCTGCTGCCGGCGCGGGCGCTCGACTTGCTGTTGTTACCGCTGGTGGCGTTCGATGATCTTGGCAACCGGCTCGGCATGGGCGGTGGTTACTTCGACCGCACGCTCGCCTACCAGCTGGGTCGTAGCTGGGTGCGACCGCGGCTGCTCGGTGTCGGGTACGCTTTCCAGCAGGTGCCGACGCTTGCGGCTGCCGCGTGGGATGTGCCGCTGCACGGCATCGTCACCGAGTGCGGGCCGGTAGAAATCGCACGGCAACCGACCTGCCTGGAGGGAGAGGCATGAATTACTGGCTGATGAAGAGTGAACCGTCGGTGTTTGGCATCGACGATCTCGCCACGCGACCGAAGCGGACCGAGCCGTGGGACGGGGTACGCAACTACCAGGCACGCAACATGATGCGCGACCAGATGCGGCGCCACGACCTGGCCTTCTTGTACCATTCCAACTGCGAGCCGCCCGGTATCGTCGGCACCATGGAGATTGTCCGCGAGAGCTACCCGGACCCGACCGCGTTCGACCCGGAATCGAAGTACTACGATCCCAAGTCCGACCCGGACAATCCGCGCTGGTACCTGGTCGACGTGCGCCTGAAGCGGCGCTTCAAACGCATGGTGACCCTGGCCGAACTGCGCGATCGCGTCGACGAACTGGGTGATTTCACGTTGCTGCGGCGTGGCAACCGGCTGTCGGTGATGCCGGTCGAGGCCGCCACCTGGCAGCGTATCGTCGAGTTGGCGGGCGGCTGACGTGCGGTGCCCGCTCCGCTCCGGGTATCATCGGCGGCTGGAGTGTCGCCTTACAGGGAGTTGCCGTGGACAGTGACAGCAAGAAACGCCTCGCGGCCGAGGCCGCGATCGACTACCTCGAGGTCGGTAGCATCGTCGGCGTTGGCACCGGCTCGACCGTAAACCACTTCATCGATGCCCTGGCCAGGGTCAAGGGCAAGATCGATGGCGCCGTTTCCAGTTCCGAAGCCAGCACCGCGCGACTCAAGGGGCATGGCATTCCGGTGCTCGATCTCAACGCTTGCGGTGAGCTCGGCCTCTATGTTGACGGTGCCGACGAGGCGACCCGTCACCTGCATCTGATCAAGGGTGGTGGCGGTGCATTGACCCGCGAGAAGATCATCGCCGCCGCCAGTCGCAAGTTCGTCTGCATCGCTGACGACTCGAAGCTGGTCGACGTGCTCGGCGCGTTCCCGCTGCCGGTCGAGGTGATCCCGATGGCGCGCAGCTACGTCGCCCGTGAGCTGCTGCAACGCGGTGGCCAGCCGGTGCTGCGTGAGGGGTTCGTCACCGACAACGGCAACCTGATCCTCGATGTCCACCATCTCGAAATCCTCGAGCCGGCGGCACTCGAGCGTGACCTGAACCAGATTGTCGGCGTGGTCACCAACGGCCTGTTCGCGGCCCGCCCGGCCGATGCGCTGCTGCTCGGTGGTGATGACGGCGTACGCACTATCGACGGTTCGAGCGGTGTATGAACGTCACCCTGCGCCAGGCGCTGCTCGGCTGCGCCTTCCTGATCGTCTACGGCGCCATCGTGTTCGCCGCCACCCGCGCTTACTACCAGGAGCGGCCCCCGGTGGTACGTTCAGCCGCCCCGGCGGTTCCCGCCACTGGCGGTTCCCGGCCGTTCGCGATGCCGCAGCCACGACTGCCGGTGGCGCTGGCCGACGATCCGGCCGCACTGTCCGATCAGGCGGACGATCTGTTTACCCAGAAGCGCTTCGGCGAGGCGATCACGGCTTATCGAAAGCTGCTGGAACTGGCCCCGGACAACGCTGACACTTTCAATGACCTCGGCCTGGCGCTGCACTACGCCGGCCGCTCAGCCGAAGCGCTGCAGGTGCTTGAACAGGGGGCGGCCAGGGACGCCGGTTTCCAGCGCATCTGGCTTACGCTGGGCTTCGTCCGTCTGCAACTCGGGCGCGTCGATGAGGCGCGCACGGCCTTTGAAACCTGTCTTACCATCGATCCTGAGAGCCCGATCGCGGTGGAGGCCCGGCGATTCCTCGACCGTTTGTCTTGAGGTATCCGGTTCCGGGGTTGTTGCCTGCCCCGGTTACATGAACTAGTTTTGATTAGCTGGGGCGGGGCGGGACAGTCCGCGCCCATGGCGAGACACCCGCCGCGCAGACGGCACGCAACATGGCGCCAACATGGATCAAGCCAAACTGACCGAGACGATACGGATTCCCGAGCAGAAACGCGGGACCCTGCCACTCGACCTGAACCCCAAGGCACTGCAGGCGTGGCGTGAGGGGCTGCCGCTGGCCAATCTCCAGGAGACCACACGCCAGGTCTTTACTCTGCTAAAGGACGCCAACCGGCTGCAGATTTCGGAGAAAGCGCGTCTGCTACTGCTCGGTGCACTGCGGCCGCAGATCGATTACATCAGCGGGGCCCTGACCAAGGGCGCCCAGGGGCACGCTCATCCGTTGCCCGAGAAGATAACGCGACTGGTGCAGCTCAACCATGAGCTGCTGTCCGAGGCGGCGATTGGCTACAAGATCATTACCCGCGGATTGCTGAGCAAGCGCTTTCTTTTCGGTAACCGTGAGCGCCAACTCGCCGACGCCCTGCAGGCGGTCCTCCACTTCCTCGGGCGCATCGTGCTCGAGTCCTACCGCACCTACGTGCCGTTTCCCGAGGGGCTGTGGGGTGAGATTCATGCCATCTACGCACTCGGCGAGGAGCGCGGGCTCGTCCAGATGAAATCCGAGCGGTTTTCGGAAGACGGCCGGATGACCCTCGGTGACAGCTACAAGCGGCTGATGCTGCTGGCCCTGGCCTCGCCCTACCATTTCGAACGCGGCACCATCGACCTGCTGCACCGCCGGTTGTCAGAGTGGAGTTCAGCCTGCGACCTCAAGCCCTTCGACGGTGGTGACAACGACGACACACACATCGTTGTTCGACTCGACAGCAGCGCCCCACCCAGCTTCCAGGTCACCGAAGGGGACGAAGGTGAGGAGCACGCCGAGGTACGTGTGCTTGATGGCAACATGCTGATCGCCATCATCGAAAACGAGATCGAGCGTCAAGAGGGTGAGGAGACCCCGAAAAAACGGGATGACGGCATGCCGCGCCTGCCGACCCCGGTGCTGCGGATGCTGCGCGAAAGCTGGTCAGGACCGACCACGCGCGGTCAAATGCGCTACCAGGGCGACGTACAGGTGCAGGTCGCGATTGGCCTCAATGCGGCCTGCTACTTCCTGGCTCACGGCCATGGTGCGAGCGATGAGCTGGTCGAGCCGGGGCCGTCGGTGGAGGCCCCGGCGGATGTCGAGGAGTTGAGTCTCGAGGTAAACGAGCGCCCGGTCGATCTCCAGGAGGGCGGACTGGTCAGCACCACCGAGCAGAAGCGCGACAAGGTCGCCGACATGCTGTTGCCACAGGAAGCCGCGGCGGCCTGGACCGAGAACCGGAGCCAGGAGAAACCACGCAGTTTTGGCTGCCGCACCATCGATTTCAGTGCCAGTGGTTGCCAGCTGATCTGCGCCAAGGAGAGTGAACTGACGATTTCGGTCGGTGACCTGCTCTGTATCGGCTTTGACGACACCAGCACCGGCCGCTGGAAGATCGGCACGGCACGCTGGATCCGCCAGCGCAGCGGCCAGGAGACCCAGGTCGGGGTGCGCATCCTGGCCAACGAGGGTCGTGGGGTGAAGGCCGGGGTGTGCGACGAAACCGGCTACGTCGGGGACGTCAGTGACTGCATCCTGCTGCCGGGCAAGGAGGGGGTGACCCTGCTGACACCACGAATGCCGTTCGCCACCGAAAAGATGGTGTTCATGCAGCACGGCGAGGAGGAGCACTTCATCCGCCTCGGTGTGAACACCGAGAACAGCAGCCGTTTCGGCCGCTTCGAGTTCAGTCCGTGCTCGCAAAAAGAGGTCGACAAGATCCAGGCTGAGCATAACCGCCCGGTGGCCCACTTGTCGAAGGAGCAGCTCGCGGCCATGGAGCGCGGTGAAAGCGTGGAGAAGATCCTCTCGGACAGCTCCGGCGCCTGGGAGGGCATGCGCCACGACTGGTAGCCGATCCCCGGCAGCCGATGACCGCCCCGTGATGCCTAGGGAACCTCTGATTAAGTCTGGACGAAGTAGATTGCGCTTCAGAATGTTCAGATTTGAGGCGCAAAACGCACGTAATAGCTAGCTATTGCGAAACTTTGCAACGACAAAGCTGGGCATTCTGGGCGCCAGATACGAGTTCATGATTTGATCAGAGGTTCCCTAGAGGCGCCGCCTATAACGGAAGGCGCATGCAGGCCCGCTCAGGCCAATCGTCGCGTCCTTCGGCCACGCCCTAGTCTTCGCTTTCGCTCGCCTTGTGTTGAGCGACAATCTCCTGCTGCAGGTTGGTCGGCAGAGCCTGGTAGTGGCTGAACTCCATCGCGAACGAACCCTGGCCGCCGGTGATCCCCTTGAGGCGTGACTGGTAACCGGTCAGTTCGCTGAGCGGGACGTTGCCGGAGATCACCAGCATGCCACCGGGCTGTGTGTCGGTGCCGTTGATCTGTGCGCGCTTGCCCGACAGGTCGCCGCTGACGTCGCCCATGGTGCTGTTCGGACAGTTGATGGTCACGTGCACGATCGGCTCGAGCAGCACCGGACGCGCCTTGGAGACCGCTTCGAGGAACGCTTTTTTCGCCGCGGTGACGAAGGCGATCTCCTTGGAGTCGACCGGGTGGTGTTTGCCGTCGTAGACAGTGACGCGGATGCCCTGCATCGGGTAGCCGGCGATGGCACCGGATTCCATCATCTGGCGCACCCCTTTTTCTACGGCGGGGATGAACTGGCCGGGAATGACACCGCCGACCACTTTGTTGACGAACTCGAAATCGTCACCGTTGGTGAGCGGTTCAATACGGAGGTAGACCTCGCCGAACTGGCCGGCACCGCCGGTCTGCTTCTTGTGCCGGTGGTGGCCTTCCGCCTTGCTGGTGATGCTCTCCCGGTAGGCGATGCTCGGTGGATGGGTGTCGACTTCGGCGTTGTAGCGGCGCTTCATTTTTTCGAGGACGATGCGTAAGTGCAGGTCGCCGATGCCACGCAACACGGTCTCTTTGGTCGCTGTCGGATGTTCGACCACCAGGGTCGGGTCTTCGGCGGTCAGTGCCGCCAACGCCTTGGCGATCTTCTGGTCGTCGGTGCGGCTTTTCGGCTCTATCGCCAGGCCGAGCATCGGTTCGGGAAATGCCATCGGCTTGAGGTGGACATGGCCGTCTTCCTGGGCGTCGTGCAGTACGTCGTGGAAGTGGATTTCGTCGATCTTGGCCACGGCACAGATGTCGCCGGGGATGCCGCGACCGATTTCGACATGTTCCTTGCCCTGCAGCTTGAACAGGTGGCCAACCTTGAACGACTTGCGCGCGTTACCGATGTAGAGCTGGGTCTCCTTGGTGATCGTGCCCTGGTAGATGCGGAAAATGCCGAGCTTGCCGGCAAACGGGTCGGAAGTGACCTTGAACACGTGCGCCAGCGCGTGCTTGGCAGGGTCGGGTTCGGCCGGGAAGTCCTGTGGATCCTCCTCGCCGACATAAAACGGCGGCGGGTTGCCCTCGGTCGGGTTGGGCATCAGTTTGACGACGATGTCGAGCAGCTCCTGCACCCCGGCGCCGGTACGCGCCGAGACGAAGCAGACCGGGATCAAGTGGCCCTCACGGAGCGCTTGCTCGAACGGGTCGTGCAGTTGTTCCGCAGTGAGTTCCTCCCCCTGTTCCAGGTAGAGTTCCATCAGTTTCTCATCGACCTCGACCACCTGGTCGATCAGCGCTTCATGGGCCTCGGCCACCGACGAGAAATCCGCATCACCGGAAGGATTGAAAAAACAGTCGACCACGCGGTTGCCATTGTCTGCTGGCAGGTTGATCGGCAGGACCTCGTTGCCGAAATCCTGCTGCAGCCGGGCCAACAGGCCGGGCAGGGCGGCACCCTCGCCGTCGATCTTGTTGACGATGATGAGACGGCAGAGTTTGCGTTCGGCGGCGCGTTCGAGCATCCGCCGGGTGGCCCGGTCGATGCCGGTGTGGGCGTCGATCACCACCGCCGCGGTCTCGACCGCCTCGAGCGCACCGAGGGCATGACCGATGAAGTCGGGATATCCAGGGGTGTCGATCAGGTTGACGTGAGTATCCTGGATATCGCAGTGGGCCACCGCCGAGGTGAGCGAGTGACCGTTGCTTTTCTCTTCGGGTTCGAAATCGCAAACGGTGGTGCCACGCTCGATCTCACCCGGGGTGTTGATCGCCCCGGCCTTGTGCAGCAGGGCCTCGATCAGCGTCGTCTTGCCTGAGCCACCGCTGCCGACCAGCGCGAGGTTGCGGATGTCCCCGGTCGTGTAGTCTGCCATCGTCGTCCTCCTAGAATGTTATTCTACTGCTGGTTCCGGGCCGGCTCTCAAGGCGGCTGCAACCGGGGTGCGCAGCGGTTCACAGGACGCACGGCACCGGCAGAACGAGACCAGACGATAGCAAATCGGCATCCTGAATACACCCGCGTTCGAGGGCATGTGAACGGCGCTTCCGCAGCACCCCTGGTGCGACTTTCAGGCCTCGGCCGCCACTATCGCGAGGGCGATGTCAGGCGCACGGTCTTTACCGGCCTTGACCTTGAACTGGTCCGTGGCGAGTGCGTGGTGCTGTTTGGTCGGAGCGGTTCCGGCAAGACCACGCTGCTGAACCTGGTCAGCGGCATCGATCGCCCCGATGCCGGCCGCGTGGAGATCGACGGCATTTGCCTGACCGCGCTCGACGAGGAGGGCCGCACCCTGTTCCGCCGCGGCCACATCGGTTTCGTTCACCAGTTCTTCAACCTGCTGCCGACGCTGACGGTGTTCGAGAACCTGATGTTGCCACTGGAGCTGAATGACCGTGCCGACGCGGCCGGCCGCCAGCGTGCCACAGAACTGCTCGCCGAGGTCGGGTTGGCCGACCGTCATGACAGCTTCCCGGACCGTCTCTCCGGCGGCGAGCAGCAGCGTGTCGCGGTCGCTCGTGCCCTGGTTCACGACCCGCTGCTGCTATTGGCCGACGAGCCGACCGGGAATCTCGATGTCGAGACCGGGGCGCGCGTGTTGGCGCTCCTCAAGCAACTGGCGGCGGCGGCCGGCCACACTCTGCTGGTCGCGACCCACAGCCGCGAGGCCACTATGATCGCCGACCGGGTGTTGGTGTTCGACGACGGGCGTCTGTGCGAGGACGGCACCCGGACGGCAGAATGAGCGCCCTGCTCCACCGCAGTGGCCGTCGCCACCTGGCGCGGCACCCCTGGCTGCTCGCGCTGGCGCTGCTCGGGATCACGCTCGGGGTTGCGGTGGTCACCGCCATCGATCTTGCCAGCGAAAGCGCCCGCCGTGCCTTCACTCTCGGTGCCGAGACCCTGACCGGCCGTGCCAGCCATCATGTCGTCGCCGGGCCGGGCGGGATCGACGAGCGGCTCTATGCCACGCTGCGACTGGCCGGGCATCGCGGACTGGTGCCGGTGGTCGAAGGGTATCTGCAACTGCCTGGACAGACACTGCAACTGCTCGGCATCGACCCACTCGTAGAAGGGCCGGTCGGGCGTCCCGGAGGAAGTGGTGCGGGCCTGTTGCCACTGCTTACCGATCCCGGCGCCCTGCTGCTCGGGCGTACGACCGCGGAGCAGCATGGCCTCACGCCCGGAGAGGGGTTTTCCGGTATCGCGGGTGGGCGGGTGCATTCCCTGCGCCTGGCGGGTTGGCTTGAGGCCGCCGATCCGGTCCAGGCGCGTGCGCTCGACGGTCTTGCCGTGGCCGACATTGCCACGGCCCAGGAACTGCTCGGACGCCAGGGACGGTTGAGCCGGATCGACGTGATTTTGCCCACGACGGGGCGTGCTGCCGGATTGGTACGGCTCGCCGCGGCGCTGCCAGCAGATGTTCGGCTGGAGTCGGCCGGCAGCGATGCGGTATTCATGACCGAGGTGACCGCCGCGTTCACGCTGAACCTGACCGCACTGAGCCTGTTGGCCTTGCTGGTCGGAGCGTTCCTGGTCTACAACACCATGACGTTCGCGGTCCTGCAGCGGCTGCCGCAACTGGCGATCCTGCGTACGCTCGGCGTGACCCGTAGAGAGATCTTTCGGTTGGTGTCGGTCGAGGCCCTGCTGATCGGCGCGGTCGGCACCGTCGCCGGGCTGCTGCTCGGCCTCGTACTCGGCCATGGCCTGGTCGGCCTGGTGGCGCGGACCTTCGACGACCTCTATTTCACCCTGACCGTCAGCGGGCTGTTCCTGACTCCGTGGTCGCTGGCCAAGGGGTTGTTGCTTGGAATCGGCGCGACCTGGCTGGCGGCACTGGCGCCGGCACTGGCGGCGGCCCGGGTCGCGCCTGGCGCACTCCAGCGTCGTTCGGTGCTCGAGGCGATGGCGCGGAGGCTCGCCTGGATCGCGGCGTTGCTGGGCCTCGCGCTGTTGTTGGTTGCGGCCGTTCTACCGGCCCTGACCGACAGCCTGGCGGCCGGTTTTGCCGCGCTGTTCGCGTTGCTGCTGGGAGCCGCCCTGCTGGCCCCGATTGCGGTACGGGGGCTGGCCTGGGCGCTGCACGGCCTGCCACTGGGTCGGGCCGGGGTGGTGCCCCGGCTGGCGGTGAGCAGCCTGGTGGCGACCCTGAGTCGCACCGGGGTGGCCACGGCGGCGTTGACCGTGGCCGTGGCCGCGGCGATCGGCATCGGCCTGATGATCGACAGCTTTCGCCTGACTGTCGACCGCTGGCTCGGCCAGAGGCTGCAGGCCGATGTTTATGTCAGTGCCCCCGGTGCGCTCGATGGCACGTTGTCGAACCCATTGCCGGAGGCATTGCTCGGCCGGCTTGCGGCACTCGCCGGTGTACACGCCACCAGCAGTTATCGCGGCGCGACCGTCGCTTCACCATCGGGCCCGGTCAACCTGGCGGTGGTCGACCTCACCCGCGCGGGTCGGGCCGGCCACGTATTGATCGATGGCGACTCCCTGGCGGTGTGGACTGCGTTCGAGACCGGTGCGGTGCTGCTGTCGGAACCGTTTGCCCATCTTCGTCGGCTGGTGGTGGGCGATCGGCTGCGCCTGGAGACCCCGGCGGGCACGCGCATGTTTCCGGTCGCCGGAATCTATGCTGATTTCGTCGGCGGCAGCGGGCGGGTGCTCATGGCACGGGCCACCTGGCTGCACCATTGGCAGGACCCGGCGATCAGTTCGATTGGCCTCTACGCGGTGCCGGGTGCCGATGTGGATGCCCTGGTCACGGCCGCGAGAATGGCCGTGGATGCCAACGTGCCGGTGACGGTCCGCTCCAACCGGGCGCTGCGTGAGGCGTCACTGGAGGTGTTCGATCGCACCTTTCGCATCACCGATGTACTGCGGCTGTTGGCACTTGGCGTTGCCTTTGCCGGTATTTTTGGTGCCTGCCTGATGCTGCAGGAGGAGCGCGCCCGTGAACTTGGTATGTTGCGGGCGCTCGGTCTGCTCCCGGGTCAGTTGCGCGCCCTGGTCGCGTTACAAACACTGCTGCTTGGCCTCGCGGCCGGCCTGCTGGCGTTGCCGCTGGGCGTGGCGCTCGCCGAGTTGCTGACGACGGTGATCAACCGGCGTGCGTTCGGCTGGACACTGGCGCTCGATGTCACCGCGGGCCCGCTGCTCGGCGGGCTGTTGCTCGCGGTCGGTGCCGCGCTCTTTGCCGGCCTGTTGGCCGGACGGCGGGCGGGCATGCCGCCGGCCGCGGCGCTGCGTGGGGAATAGCGTGATGGCTTCGCGCCTTGTGGCCCTGCTGCTCGTCGTCGTGGGGCTGACCTGGTTTACGCTGTTTGATGAGCGCGTGGACGAGGGGTCCACGCCGACGATGTGGGCCGTCGGTGACTTGCTCGGCGGGTCGGAAGATGGCTTCGCGCGGGTCAACGGCCCGGCGCCGTTCACTTTTCCTCGCGATCACGGTCCGCACCCCGGCTACCGCCACGAATGGTGGTACCTGACCGGTAATCTCGATGGTGCTGACGGCCGTCGTTTCGGCTTCCAGCTCACCTTTTTCCGCTTTGGCCTCGTTCCTCCGGCGCCGTCCGCCGAGGGTGCCTCGGCGTGGCGTAGCGATGCGCTCTACATGGCCCATTTCGGAATCACCGATGTCAGCGGTCAGCGCCTGATCGCCAGCGAACGTTTCGCCCGCCCGGTGCTCGGCCTTGCCGGGGCACAGGCCGAGCCGTTCGCGGTCTGGGTCGAGGGGTGGCGGCTCGCGGGGACGCCGGGCAGCACGTTTCCGCTGCAACTGGAGGCGGCAACCGATGCCGCAGCGCTCACGCTGACATTGCAGTCCGACAAGCCCGAGGTGGCGCAGGGTGACGGCGGCACCAGTCGTAAGGGACCCGGGTCCGGCAATGCGACCCGCTACTTCGCCCTGACCCGTCTGGAAGCACAGGGGCAGTTGCGACTGGACGGTCGCGACATGCCGGTCCACGGTTCGGCCTGGCTGGACCGCGAGTGGGGCAGCAGCGCGCTCGGTCCGGGAGTGCGGGGCTGGGACTGGTTCGGGCTGCAGCTCGATGATGGTCGCGACTTGATGCTCTACCGGTTGCGCCGTGATGACGGTCGTGTCGACCCGTTCAGTGCGGGCAGTGTGGTGGCCACAGACGGGTCGGTCACCGCTCTGGCGGCCGGTGATTTCAGTATCGAGGTGCTCGACCGCTGGCGTACTTCGGATGGCATCGACTACCCGTCACGCTGGCGTCTGCGTGTACCCGGCCACGGTCTCGACCTCAAGGTGGCGCCGCTGGTTGCCGACCAGGAACTGCGCCTGGCTGTGCGCTACTGGGAAGGGGCGGTCGATGTCTCCGGCGGCGTGAGAGGGCGCGGGTAGGCCGAGCTGACCGGGTACGCCGGGGCGAGACCTGGTGGGGCTCTGCGCTAACGGCTCGCCCTCCGGGTGCGGGCTAGAATCGGCCGCCCTGCCCGCTCCGCGTCCCGGACCCGACCCATGTCTCCAGCTGCCCCCCTCGCCCGCCGCATCCTGATCATCGACGGTGCCATGGGCACCATGATCCAGCGCCACGAATTTGGCGAGGCGGACTATCGTGGTGAGCGTTTTGCCGATCAC
>QNFN01000007.1 GCA_003645555.1 Gammaproteobacteria bacterium
ATCATGCTCTCCACCAACCCGGCCCACGACCTGGAAATCCCCGGTGCGCACCTGCTCGGCAACCTGCCCGGCAGGTTGCACGATCTCGGGACCGCGCTGTACCAGGCGCGGCATGAGGTCGCCGAGGCCACCGCCACGGGCGCAGCGCGTTTCGAGGACCAGAAGGCGCAACTTGAGACGGTCATCCGCAAGCTCAAGGAAGGGGTAGTGGTGTGCGACGTCAATGCCAGCATCCTGCTCTACAACCCGGCCGCGCAGCGGCTGTTCCGCAACAGCGACGCCCTCGGCCTGGGCCGTTCACTCTATGGCCTGTGCACCCGCGACCCGATCGAACACACGCTGGAACTGCTGCGCTGCGATCCGTTTGACGAGTCGTCCGGGAAGGGCAGGCCGGAAAGTGAGTTCATCTGCACGACGCTCGACAACGAAGTGCTCATCCACTGTCACATGAGCCTCGTCCCCGCGCGCCTCGAGCACAGGGAAGTCTTCGTCATGACCTTCGAGGACGTCACCCACCAGCTCAACGTGGTGGCCAAACGCGACGTGCTGATCCGGGCGATGGTCGAGGGGTTACGAGGCCCGTTGGCAAACCTGCGTGCCGCCACGGAGAACCTCGTCGCAGATCCTGGTATCGAGCCGGTGATGCGCGAGGCGTTCCTGGCCGTGATCGACCAAGAGAGTGCCAAGCTCAACGAACGGTTCGATCCGCTCGCCAGGAAAAGCCGTGAGTTGATCACCACCCACTGGCCGATGGCCGACATCCTTTCGGTGGACCTCGTTTCAGTCGTCGCGCGGCGGCTGGAGCGACGTGGCGAAGTGCGGGTGACCGCAACGGGAAGCCCGCTGTGGATGAACGTCGACAGCCATTCGGTCACCAGGCTGATCGAGTTTTTCATCAGGCGCATCGATGAAGCCCAGGCGGTGGTGCAAGTAGATATCGAGGCGCTGCTCGGAGACCGGCGCGTCTACCTCGACCTGGTCTGGCAGGGCCAACCGATCGACCCGGTGACGCTCGAGGCCTGGTGTGCGGAACGGGTTGCCGAGGAGCCGGAGAGTCCGATCATTACCGATGTCCTCACCCGCCACAACAGCGAGGTCTGGAGCAAGGCGCATCGGCGCACGGGCTGTGCCTACCTGCGCATCCCGCTACCGATTTCGAGACGCCAGTGGGAGGTGCCTGGCGAACCGCTTCCCGAGCGCCCGGAGTTCTACGATTTCAGCTTCAACGATGAAGACCGCACCCTCGGTGACCTCGGCGACCGGCCATTGAAGAGTCTCGAGTACGTCGTCTTCGATACCGAAACCACCGGTCTGCAGCCGTCGGTCGGTGACGAGATCATCTCCATCGCCGGGGTGCGCATCGTCAACCAGAGGATCCTTAGCGGCGAGAACTTCGATCGCCTGGTCAATCCAGGGCGGGTCATACCGTATGGCTCGATCCGCTTTCACGGCATCACCGACGAGATGGTGAGGGACAAGCCGTCGATCCAGTCGGTGCTGCCCCAGTTCAGGGCGTTCGTCGACGAGGCGGTGCTGGTCGCGCACAACGCCGCGTTCGACATGAAGTTCATCCGTCTCAAGGAAGACGGTTGCGACGTGCGTTTTGGCAACCCGGTGCTGGACACGCTGCTGCTGTCGGTCTGCCTGCATGCCGAGACACCGGATCACACCCTCGACGCCATTGCCCGACGTCTTGGTGTCGAGGTGCACGACCGGCACACCGCGCTGGGTGACTCGATGGTCACGGCAGAGATCTTTGTCCGGCTGCTCGACCTGCTCGAGTCGCAGGGGATCAGGACGCTTGCCGAGGCGGTCGAAGCCTCGGAGAAGATGGTCAAGGTACGCAGGCAGCAGGCGAAGTTCTAGCAGGCTGTTGAAATTCTACTCAACAGGCACGATCCGGCGTCAAAATTGGCCTCAAAATGCTCATTTACTCCAGTAAACTGCGCTTTCTCGGCCTGTTTTTCCTTATCTCGCACTCATCTGAGCGAATTTCAACAGCCTGCTAGGGAAGTCGTCAGGGCGTCAATACTGGGTCGTTACCACGGCAACCAGCCAAGCCAATGTAGGCCGGACTTCAGTCCGACAAGTCGGGCCTGGGCCCGGTCTGCATGTTGGCGTATCAAGCGGCCACCCGAATCGCCACGATTCAGCAATCATGGATTACTGCCTGGCCCAAGCTGGGCCGTCTCGATCCGCGGCGCGAAGTAGGCGTCGGCGGCGTCGAGGGTGACCTCGCGTTGGTCGTTGTCGACCAGCGGCTGCTCGTAGTCGTTCCAGCCACGTAGCCCGGTCTGCAGCGAACGCACCGACCGGTAGCCCATTTTTTGCATGACTTCGGCGGCGAGGATGGTGCGGTTCCCGGAGCGGCAGGCCAGGACGATCTCCTGTTCGCGCGCCGCGGCCAGTCCAGGGACGGTCTCCTCGTAACCCCAGTCGCAGGCCAGTTCGAGAATGCCACGCGGGACATTGAGCGAGCCGGCGATGTGCATCGCGGTGTATTCGTAGGGTTCGCGGATGTCGACCAGCAACAGGTCACGGCCGGCGTCGAGCTCCTCGCGCAGGTCCCAGGGGAACAACTCCCTGACTCCCGGTCGCGTGAATACGACCAGGTCGGAGAACCGGTGCGGCTTCATCGCAGGTGGTGGGTCAGGCCGTGCTCGACCGCCATCACCGCCGCCTCGACCCGCGAGTGCAGGCCAAGTTTACGCAGTACGGCCTTGACGTGCAGCTTGACGGTGCCGTCGGAGATGCCGAGGTTGCGGGCGATGACCTTGTTGCTCTGGCCCTCGGTGACATGGCACAGGATCTCGCGTTCACGCGGGGTCAGCTCGGTGAACGGGTCCTCGGGCGGCAGCGGTTCGTTGCCGCCGCCCTGGACCACCTTGGCCAGGACGCCGGTCAGTTCCGGGGCCACCACCGTGCTGCCCTCGACGATCTGCTTCAGGGCGCTGATCACCTCGTCCGGCTCCATGTCCTTGATCAGGTACCCCTGAGCACCGTTGCGCAGCGATTCGACCAGGTCGCGTTCCTCGGTGCTGGTGGTCAGCATCACGACCGGCATGGTCAAGCCTATCTCGCGCAGCCGGCGTAGCACCGTCAATCCGTCCATGACCGGCATGCGCAGGTCGAGCAGCACGATGTCGGGGTTGTTCTCCTGCGCCAGGCGGATGCCTTCGGCACCGTCGCCGACGGCGTCGATGACGGTAATATCGCGCCGCGTCAGCAGCTCCTGCAATCCGATCCGGAACAGGGCGTGGTCGTCAATGATGAGTACGCGCATCGTTACCGCTGGCTTGTTCGATATGGGGGGGGGTGGAGCCAATTTCATCGGCCTGGTGGTGGAATGTCAATTCGATCCGCGTACCTTCGCCGGGTTCGGATTCAATGCGTAGCGCACCACCGAGGCGTTGTGCCCTTTCCTGCATGATCGACAGGCCGACATGTTCTCCCGGGCTGCCGTCGAGGACGGTGTCACCGATGCCGATGCCGTCATCCTCGATCAGGGCACGGAATTCACCTTTTCCGTCGCAGTGCATGAGCACCCGGACATGTTGTGCCTGGCTGTGTTTGCGAATGTTGGCGAGTGACTCCTGGACGATGCGCACGACCTGCATCTCGAGGATCACCGGCAACGCGACATCGGTGCAGTCGTGTTGCAGGACAGCGGTGATTCCGGTCTCCTTGCGGAAGCGCTCGACCAGGTTCTGGAGCGTTGGTACCAGCCCGCGGCCGTCGAGCGGGGCGCGGAAATGGAACAGCAGTTGGCGCAGCTCGGTGTGCGCCTCGTCGAGGCTGGCGCGGATGCGCCCGGTCTCCTGGCGTGCCTGCGCGGTGTCGTCCTGTTGCAGTGTGTCGTCGAGCATGCGCACCTGGTAGCGCAGGCTGGCCAGGGTCTGGGCCAGTGAGTCGTGCAACTCGTGCGCGAGCATGGTGCGTTCCTGCATCAGCGACATGCGCTTGGCCTGGTTGTCCAGGTAGGCCTTTTCGATGGCCATGCCGAGGTGGCGGCCGATGCTGTTCAGCAATTCGGTGAAGTCGCGGCTGATGGCAACCCCGGCTTCGTCGAGGAACAGGTTGTAGATGCCCAGGTCGTGGCCGCGGTACTGCAGCGGCACGGCGAGCAGGGTGATGGTCTCCTGTTCGCCAAAGATCGGCTGGCCGATGATGGCGTTGCACTCGCTGATGTCGTTACGGCACTGGATGGTGCCCGACTCCAGGGCCATGCTGCAGACACAGCTCTCTTCCATCGAGATATGTTTCTCGGCGCTGACGATCTCGTCATCGAGGCCGAGGCTGGCGACCAGGCGCATCTTCTTGTCCGACCCGAGCAGGCGTACCGTGGCCGCGCGTGCGTCGGTGACGTCGCGCAGGGTGTGCAGGAAGTGGGTCAGCAGGTCGTCGAGGTCGCGGTACTTGTTGATACTGGCGGCCACCTCGTAGAGGATCGCCAGCGAGCGGGTCTGGTGGGCCAGGCGGGTGGTCTGCTTGTGGACCCGCTCGTCCATCTCGTGGGTCAGCTCCTCGAGGCGCTCACCGAGGCGGTTGATGTCACCGGTCAACTCGACGAATTCACCGGACTCGGGGACCGGTACACGCGCCGACAGCCGCCCGCTGCGCATCACGCGTGCCCATTGGCGCAGTTGCTCGAGAGGTTCGATGACATTGCTGCGCATGCGCCGCAGCATGCGTCGTAACTGGTGCAGGCTGAGTCCGGCGAGCAGCAGCTGAAGCGCGGCCAGGTAGGGTACCGCGCCAGGTAACATCGGCATCAGCAGGGCGACCAAGGCGATGCCAATCAGCATCAGCAGCATCAGGCTGCAGGGCAGGGCGAGTCGGCCCGCGCTCAGGGTGTCGAACTTCCAGCTGTTGACGGCCTCGCCATCGCTACCGATGACGTAGCCGCAGAGCCGGCTGGCTTCCTGTTTTTCGGACAGGGTTGTCATGTCGTGTGGGCTGGATCCCGTGTGATTGACCGTTGGCATCAAGTATACGCCGGCAGTTGGAAGGACGGGAATCGGGTTCAGCGGGCGCGTTTTGGCGGTGCGTAGTCGACGTCGTTCGGGGGCTCGTAGTTCGGGTCATTGGGATTCATGAATATGAAGTGGCTGGCTCCAGGCTTCACCTCGGCGTAGTCGACCACGGTACCGTCGAGCACCTCCTCGCTGAGCGGCGAGATCAGTACGTCGACCCCGTCGCAGTCGACCTTGAAGTCCTCGGGGCTGGCCTGGTCGAATCCGAGTGCGTAGTCGATACCGCCCTTACCATCCGGCTTGGCTGCCAGGCGCAGGCCCATGCTCTCCTCGGCGCCTTCTCCGGCAAGGCCCTTCTTCACCTGGGCGACGGCGGTTGGGGTCAGCGTGATGATCATGTGCTCTCTCCTTGATTGTCAGGTCTTCGGACGATGTCTCGGCAGTGACGCACATGGTCGACAAAGCGGTCAGCCCAGTGGTTGCCAGCGACGTCGCGCAGGTGGGCGTAGCTGGCCAGCAGGTTATGCATGACCAGCCCGTCATGGTGTCCATCGATGCCATAGCCGCGTTCGACCTGGTAAGCGTAGGTCAGGCCGTCGGGCAGTCCCGTGAGGCGTGAGTAGTGGAACTCGTGGGCATAGAAACTGGCATGGCCATCGTTGGTCGCCGGCAACGGCCAGGGGCCATGGCCGGTCTCGCGCAGGCGCACGTAGCCACGGCCAACCGGACGTGTCTCCATCTGCACCTCGGCCGGGATGACGCCGACCATTTCACCGCTCTGTCCGTCCCAGTGCAGGCGGCGGGTCAGGTACATCAGGCCGCCGCACTCGGCGTAGGTCGGCAGGCCACCCTCGATCGCTGTGCGTAGCGCAGAACGCAGCGAGGTATTGGCCTCGAGTGCCTGCAGCGAGGTCTCGGGAAAGCCGCCGCCGATGAACAGGCCGTCGATGTCGGGCAAGGCCGGGTCACGCAGAGTGTCGAACGGTATGAGTTCAGCACCAGCGCCGATGAGGGCGTCGAGATCGCCCGGGTAGTAGAAGCCGAAGGCACGGTCGCGAGCGATGCCGATCCGCACCGGGTCGGGGTTTATGCGGGGGGTGACGGCGGCGACGGTTGGCAAGGGTGGCGCCGCGGTCTTCTCGAGCAGGACGCCGAGGTCGATGTGCTGCTCGATGGCCGTGGCCAGCTGTGCGATTCGGGTGTCGGCGGCCTCCGCCTCGTTGGCCGGTTCCAGTCCGAGGTGGCGTTCGTTGATGACCAGGGTGTCGTTACGCGGCACGGCGCCCAGTACCGGGATGTCGGTGTAGTGCTCGATGACGGCGCGCAGTTTCGACTCGTGGCGCGCTCCGCCGACGAAATTGAGTATCACCCCGGCGAACCGCAGGCGCGGGTCGAACTGGGCGTAGCCAAGCAGCAGCGGGGCGACACCACGGATGGTGCCACGGGTGTCGAGGACCATGATGACCGGCAGATCGAGCAGGTGCGCCAGCGCCGCATTGCTGTTGCTGCCCTCGACGTCGAGACCGTCGTGCAGTCCCTTGTTGCCCTCGACCAGCGCCACGTCGGCACCGGCGGCATGGCGTGAAAACTGCGCCCGGATCTCGTCGGTCGACTGCATCTGGAAATCGAGGTTGTGACACGCACGTCCGGTGGCCTGGCCGAGCCACATCGGGTCGATGTAGTCGGGACCCTTCTTGAACGGTTGAACAGCGAGTCCACGCCGGGCCAGGGCGGCGCACAGGCCGATGCTGACACTGGTCTTGCCAGAGGACTTGTGTGCGGCGGAGACCAGGAAACGGGCCATGGATCAGCCGGGCGCGAGGCGTCGCGGGTGGCTCAGTCGGCCGCCGTGTCGGGCAGGGCGTCGGGGAGGAACGGCAGCACCCGTACCCCAAGGGCGACCAACAACAGGGCCAGCGCGCCGCCCCCCAGGCCGAGAGCCATTTCCGGCAACGATGGCGCGTAGGGGTTGAAGCTGCCATCGAAAAAGCTGCTGCTGACTTCCATGCCGGGGAACAGTACCAGGGGTACCGACTGGCCGCCGATAATAATGACGTACATGGTCGCCAGGCCGCCCAGCACCACCAGTACCGATGCGCTGGCCAGGGCCGGCCGCGAGTCGCGGAACAGCGGATGGTAGATCAGGCCGAGCGGGATCAGGCTGCCGAGCAGGACCTGGCCGATCCAGAACGTGGTGGTGACCGATCCCCCATCGAGCAGGATCATGCGCACGGTAGCCTGATGTTCAGCCGCATACAGGTTGGTCAGGTAATAGGTGGTTACGACCAGCAGGGCGATGGCGATGAAGACGCCGAGCAGGTTGCGCAGCCGGCCGAGCAGGGCGCCGCCGAGCGTCCGCCCGCTGCCGTTGAAGGCCACCAGCATCACCAGGATGAACGCCGCCATGCCGAAGGCAAGCGACAGCACGATGAAATAGGGGGCAAGGATGGCCGCGTCGTAGGCCTGGCGCGCAACCAGGAAACCGAAGATCGAGCCGGTGCCGGTGGTCAGTACCAGGCGCCAGCCGATGGCGAGCAGGCCGATCCGCTTGCCATATTTGGCCACCGAAGGGTCCATCAGGGTCCACAGGTAGATGGCGACGATCAGGAAAAAGCCGTTGTAGAGAAAGATATTCCAGGCAAAGATCGACTTGAAGTTGTAGTTGGTCATGGCGACGATCAGCCGGTCGGGGCGACCGAGGTCGAGGACCAGGATCGCCAATCCCCCGGCCAGCAGGGCGATGGCCAGCAGTCCGGAGAGCCGCGCCAGTGGCTTGTATTCAACCTTGGCGAAGACCGAGCCGATCGACGCGACGTTCAATGCGCCCGAGGCGGCAACGATCAGGAACACCGCGAAGACGTGCGGCATACCCCAGGCGACCTGGTTGTCCATGCCGGTCACGTGGTGGCCCTGGTGCTCCATGAACCAGGCTGCGCCGGCGCCGCCGGCGACCAGCACACCGAGCACGGCCAGCAGCAGCAGGTAGCCGCTGCTGGTGCCGATCTCAAGGTAACGGGTGCGCTTCATGTCGTCTCCTGGCTCACAGGCCGCGGTAGCGGACGCCGAGGTCGAGATTTAAATCGGCGCGGACCTGGGTCGACGGGTGTTCGGCCAGCGCTTGGTAGATCGCGCTTTTCGGGTCGTTGAGATCACCGAACAGCAGGGCGCCGCGGCCGTCGGCGGTGCAGGCCTCGACGCAGGCCGGTTCCTGGCCTACATCGATACGATGCACGCAGAGCGTGCAGCCCTCCACGGTGCCCTTGCCGCGCGGGGAGTAGGGCTTCTGGTGGCTCAACTCCTCGTGGATGAACGAGCGGGCCTTGTACGGGCAGGCCAGCATGCAGTAACGGCAGCCGATGCAGATGTGCTTGTCGACCAGCACGATGCCATCGGCCCGCTTGAACGAGGCCCCGGTCGGGCAGACATCGACACACGGTGGCTTGGCGCAGTGCTGGCACATCATCGGCAGCGACACTTCGCGCCCGGTCGCCGGGTCACGCAGTTCGACCTTGCGGATCCACTGGGCGTCACTGCGCGGACGGTCGTGACCGGTCCAGCCGTGTTCGTCACGGCAGGCGTCGACACAGGCGGTGCAGTTGCTGGCGCACCTGTTGGTATCGACCAGCAGGCCCCAGCGGATGATCGACGTGACCGGGTCGGCATCGGGTTTGGCCTCGGCCAGCCGGTGCAGGAACAGACCGGGTGCCAGCGTCAGCGTCCCGGCGGCGACGGCCCCGCCGAGCAGGCGCCTGCGGTAGCGGTCGATCGGCTGTTCGCTCACGGCTTCACTCCACGGCTGGCGTTGGCGGCCAGCCCCCGCGACCAGGCCCCAGCACCGACCACGCCAGGAACGCCGGGCTCGGGCTCGCCCGAGTGGCACTGGAAGCAGTCGGGCTTGACTGCGGCATAGCGATGGCAGCTGACACAGAAGTGCTCTGGGTCGTCGAGCGACACCGGTTGTCCGCCAGCGTCGACCGCGTGGCAGTTGATGCAGTTGCGCAGGCTGTAACGCTTGGTGCGGATGCTCCGGTGCACGGTTTCATCGCGCTGGTGGAGGATCAGCTCCATGTGATTGCGGCGCATGAACTCCACCGGTTCGACACACTGCTCGCCGGGACCGGCATCGATTGCCGGCAATGGTACGCGGCTCCCGTCTGCCGGAGCGGCGGCCGTGGCCGGTAGCGCCGCCAGCAGGAGCAGCAGGGCGGGGAGCAGGTGCCGCATGGCTACTCGCCGAGCGCCATCTGGATGTAGCCGGTCGGGCAGACGTCGGCACAGATGTAGCAGCCGATGCACTTGTTGTAATCCGTATCGACGTAGCGGCCCAGCAGCGACTCGCTTTTCTTGGTCTTGAAGACGGCGACCTGCGGGCAATAGATCACGCAGGCATCGCACTCGAAGCACTGGCCGCAGCTCATGCAGCGCTTGGCTTCGACGATCGCTTGTTCCTCGTTGTAGCCGCGCAGGCGCTCCTCGAAGTTGCCGAGGACTTCGTCGGCACCGATGTGAACCTCTTCCCGTTTCTGTCGCGCCTCGTATCCGAAATGGCCAAGGAACAGCTTGTCATGCGGAATCACTTCGTTGGCCGAGCGGTCCTCGAAGTTATGCAGTGCGAAATCGGCATTGTCGGTGCCCCGTACTTCGCCGTGCTTCTCGGCCAGGGCGCGTCCGTGTTCCTCAAGGTAGTTGAGCATGTTGAAGCGGACGCCGTCGTACTTCGGTCGGCGCGTGAGCTCGTCACCGCGCAGATACTGGTCGATGCCGTCGGCAGCAATACGGGCCTGGCCGATGGCGGTGGTCAGCAGGTGCGGACGCAGGATGTCGCCGGCGACGAAGTGACCATCACGTTTCGGTGAGCGGTAGTTGCGGTCGAAATCCATCAACCCCTTGCCGTTATCAAGATCCTCGAAGCCGGTGAAGTTACCCAACTGGCCGATGGCCGAGACGATCAGGTCGGCGTCGATATCGACCTCGGTACCAGGTATCGGGCCCCGCTTGCCATCGACCACACCCATCTCGGCGACACGCAGTGCTACCGCACGGCCGTCTTTGCCCAGGATCACCTCGACCGGAGCGAGGTTGCCGCGAATTTCGACACCCTCGCGCAGGGCGTCGTCGATCTCTTTCTGTGCGGCCGGCATGTCCTTGATGTCACGTCGGGTGATCAGCATCACCTCGGCGCCTTCGCGCTTGGCGGCCGAGGCGACATCGTGTGCGGTCTGGCCGAGGACGACATACTCCGGGCGGTCGGCGTCGTGGCTGGTGGTGATGTGGCCGAGGCGGCGCGCGACCGAGGCGACATCGATCGAGGTGTCACCGCCGCCGATGATGACGACGCGACCGGCGACATGCTGCAGGCGGCCGTCGTTGAAGGCATCAAGAAAGGCGACGCCGGTGATGCAGTTGACCGCGTCACCGCCTTCGATTGGCAGGGCACGACCGGACTGGGCACCAATGCCCCAGAACACCGTGTCGTACTCGGCCTCGATCTCGTCCAGCGTGATGTCGGTGCCGATGCGGGTGTTCATGTGCAGCTCGATGCCCATGTCAACGATGCGTTGGATTTCACCGTCGAGGACATCGCGCGGCGTCCGGTAACCGGGGATGCCGTAGCGCATCATGCCGCCGAGTTCGCTGTGTTCGTCGAAGATGGTGCAGCCGTGACCCATCTGGCGCAGGAAGTAGGCGACGGCGAGGCCGGCCGGGCCGCCACCGATAATGGCGACTTTCTTGCCAGTCTCTTTTTCGGACTTGGGCAGCGCCAGTTTCTGCGCCAGCCCCCAGTCGCCGACGTACTGCTCAATGGCATTGATGCCAACGTAGTCCTCGACCTCGTTACGGTTGCAGCCGTCCTGGCAAGGTGCCGGGCAGACGCGGCCCATGATCGATGGAAACGGATTGGCTTCAACCATCAGGTAGAAAGCGTACTGCTGCCAACTCATTTCACCCGGGGCCTTGTCGATGCCGCGCGCGATGTTCATCCAGCCGCGGATGTCGTGGCCCGAGGGACAACTTGCCTGGCAGGGCGGCGTGCGTTGCACGTAGGTCGGGCACTTGTGAGTCCAGCTCGCCTGGAAAATCTCTTCCCGCCAGGCGTTGGGTTTGTCATCCCCCTCCTGGTAGCGGCGGTAGGTGCGCTGCTGTTTCATCTCTTCGCTTGAGGCGACCATGATTTTCTCCTGGGTCGAGCCGTATGGTCCGGCCGTTATTCCTTGGTTCCGAGCTGGATGGCGTCGCCGACCAGCTGGTGGACGCTGATGATCATGTCCATCTGCATGCCATACATCGGCAACACCTTGCTGAACTGGCTTTTGCAGATCGCGCAGATCGCCGCCATGTGGGTGACGCCGTGATCGTCTATCACTTGTTTGAGTGCCTGCATGCGTGGCATCGCGCCCTTGGCGCGCAGTTCGAGCAGGTCATCGGTCAGCAGGCCGCCACCGCCACCGCAGCAGAAGGTGCGGTCACGAATGGTCTCGTCGGCCATGTCGACAAAGCGGTTGACCGAGGCGCGGATCACCGCGCGCGGGATCTCGAACTGGCCGCCCGGCTGGTCACCCATGCGCGAGGCACGGGCGACGTTGCAGGAGTCGTGGAAGGTGACCACCTTGTCGTCGTTGGCCGACGGGTCGAGATGCAGGGCGCCGCGGGTGATCAGGTCGTTGGTGAATTCGCAAATGTGCTGCGGCACCGGGTAGCGCTGGTCGAGGAAATCGAACGGACCGGCCAGGGTGTTGAGAAAGCTGTAGGCGACCCGCCAGGCGTGGCCGCACTCGCCGAACACGATGCGCTTGACGCCGAGATCGAGTGCCGCCTGGCGGATGCGCAGCGAGACCTTGCGCATGTTCTCGTAGTTGCCGATGAACATGCCGAAGTTGGCGGCCTCGGAGGCGTAGGAGCTGAGCGTCCAGCTGATGCCGGCCTGGTGAAAGACCTTGGCGTAGCCGATCAGGCCGTCGACATGCGGTTCGGCGAAAAAGTCGGCCGATGGCGTGACCAGCATCACCTCGGCGCCCTGGACATCGACCGGAAGGCGCACGTCGACGCCGGTCTCGTCCTTGATGTCTTCCTCGAGGCCCTCGAGGGTGTTGATCAGCGCCGGCTCGGGGAGGCCGAGGTTGTTGCCGATCTTGTGGACCTTGCCGATGATCTCGTTGCAGTATTTCTGCCCCTTGCCGACCGCGTCCATGATGTCGCGCGCGGCCATCGAGATCTCGGCGGTGTCGATGCCGTAGGGGCAGAAGACCGAGCAGCGGCGGCACTGTGAGCACTGGTGGAAGTAGTTGTACCACTCGTCGAGCACCTCCTCGGTCAGGTCGCGCGCCCCGACGAGTTTTGGGAAGTGCTTGCCGGCGAAGGTGAAGTAGCGACGGTAGACACTGCGTAGCAGGTCCTGGCGCGCCACCGGCATGTTCTTCGGATCGCCGGTGCCGATGAAGTAGTGGCACTTGTCAGTGCAGGCACCACATTTCACGCAACTGTCGAGAAACACTTTCAGTCCACGCGATTTGTTGACCAGTTCGCCGAGTTTGTCGATCGCCACCTGCTGCCAGTCGTCGACCAGTTCACCGGGGAAGCCGAGCTTCTCCTGGTGATCGGGCTTGGCGACGAACGGCCCGGCGCCGAGCATCGCGTCGGGCTGCAGGACCGGGATCTCGAGGTTTGGCCCGAGTTTCGGCAGTTCGAAATCGATCTTGGCCACGGCGGAGCCTCAGCGCTTCTCGAGTTCAGCGGCCCACGGCGCCAGGTGCCGGCGCTCGCGCGGGTCATCAACCTGATTGCGGGTCGGGCTGAAGAAGATCCCGGGGGCGTGCAGCAGCTTGCTGAACGGAAAGCCGATCATCAGGGCCAGCACCAGGATCAGGTGCAGCAGCAGCAAGGGGTCGGTCGGCAGCGGTTGCCAGTCGAAATAGAGCAGGCCGAGGAAGAAGGCCTTGACCGCGATGACATCGGTGTGGGTGACGAATTTCATCGCCAGGCCACTGGCGCCGATCAGGATCAGCAACAGCAGCCAGAGGTGGTCGGACGGGGCACTGATGTAACGTACCCGGGGGACGACAAACCGGCGCAGCCAGAGCATCGCCAGCGCCCCGACCATCGCCAGGCCCGCGTAGATGCCGATCGGCTGGATTAGCGCCACCGGCCACCAGACCGGCTCGGTGAAATAGCGCAGGTGACGGGCCAGTACCACGGCGAGGGCGACGTGGAAGGCGAAGCCGAACAGCCAGATCCACTTGTTGGCGCGGAACAGGCTGGAGAAGAGCAGCACCTCGTGAGACATCCGTAGCACCACACCGGTGCGGGTGGTCGGCGCCGGCGTGGTCGGGATTTTCAGCGGTGCCGGGGTGCGCGCGTAGTCGACCACCCGGTAAAGAAGACCGGCCACCAGTACTGTAGCCGCCAGGTAGAAGGCGATGGCGAACAGGATGCTGGTCGGCGACATGGCGGGGCAGCCTCCGTTAGGGCCTGTTAACACTATTTGGATTGTCGGCGTTGCGCCTGACAAGACGCCAATCAAGGCGCGACGCGCGTAATTTGGTGGCTCCAAATGAGCGCGGCGCAACGCCGAGTGGCGTCTTGTCAGACACAACCCGGAGGGCTGGGGCCATTTTCCCGCCCAGCGTCGTTGTCAGTCGCTCATACAGGCCCACTGTATTTCGCTCCTTCCGCCTTGCTGGACGAAAAAATGGCCGCCAGCGACGGTAATCCAAATAGTGTTAACAGGCCCTAGGGGCAGGGGGCGCGTGCGTCCCCACCCGGATGAGGATGCCTAGATGCAGCCGGTAGGCTTGGGCAGGCCGGCGATCTTGCACGCCTGCTTGGCCGGGCCGTACGGGAACAGCTCGTAGAGATACTTGCTGTTGCCCTTCTCGGCGCCGAGCTTTTTGCCGATGGACTTGGTCAGCACGCGTACGGCCGGGGCGATCTGGTACTCGTCGTAGTACTCGCGCAGGAAGTTGACCACTTCCCAGTGGTTCTCGGACATCTCGATGCCCTCTTCCTTGGCCAGCACGTTGGCGATCTCCTCGGTCCAGTCGGCGAGGTTGAGGATGTAGCCTTCCTCGTCGGTCTCGATGCTCTTGCCGTTAATTTCGATGCTCATCTCTACTTCTCCTCGCTGCGTCTGTGCAGATTGTTTAGGGAACCTATGATCAAGTCATGAACTCGTATCTGGCGCCCAGAATGTCCAGCTTTGTCGTTGCAAATCTTCGCAATAGCCAGCTATTACGTGCGGCTTGCGCCTCAAATCCGAACATTCTGAATCACCATCTTACTTCGTCCAGACTTAATCAGAGGTTCCTTCAGAGCCAGGACTGGACGCCGTCGTTGGCGGTTACCAGTTCGACGAACCCGTCGTAATCGACCAGGGTGATGCCGTCAAGCACTTTGCCGTTGACACCGCGGGCTTCGAGGTCGTGGGAGAGGGCGCAGACGGTGATATCACCCAGCGCCTCCCTGATCTGTCCACTGACCGCAGTGCCATCGAGGGCACCGTAGATACCATCCTCGATCATCAGGATCGTGCTGCCGGCCTTGGCGATGCGCAGACAGCTCTGCAGGGCACCGGCCGTGAACGGGGATTTGTTGACTATATGCAGCATTTCTCGGTTCCCCACTCAGAAATTGAAGATCACGTCCTGCTCATCGAGCAGGTCGGCGATTTCGTCACGTCCGACCAGGTGGATCGAGTCCTTTTCGGCCCAGTCCTCGTTCTCATCCTCCCACACCAGGTGCTGGAGGTCGTCCAGGGTCAGGCCGCGCTCGGTGAGCGCATCCTTGTCGATGTAGATCTTATTGACTTCGTAGTCACCGAGGGCGGCATAGGTTGCGGTGAAGTTTTTCATGCCAATGCCCTTGGTCTGCATCTCCTTGACCAGCTGGTAGACGCCGTCGTCCATGAACAACAGGCTGACGTCCTGCTCGAACGCGGCACCGATCAGTACCACCTCGAGTGACTCCCAGGCGTAGATGGTCCCGTAGGGCGCCTTGCGGTTGATATAGAGGAATTTCTTGGTCGCGCCGGCTTCTGACATGGTCCGTGTCTCCTTGCTCAGTCGCCGAACACGACGAGGCGATCGGCCTGGATACCGGCTTCGATCAGTTGGCCCAGTCCCGAAATGCGGAACCCTGGCGCGACGTTGTGGCCGGTCTTGCCGTGGCGTTTCTGTTCGTCCTCGTCGACCAGGCCGCGGCGCTGGGCCGCGGCGACGCACAGCACCAGGTCGAGGCCGTGTTCCCCGGCCAACTCGCTCCAGCGCTTGACCACGTTGCGGTCGTCTTGCGGCGGCGTGGTGAAGTCGGTGCCGTTCTGCACGCCGTCGTGGTAGAAGAATACGCGGTAGATCTCGTGCCCCTTCGCCAGCGCGGCCTTGGTGAAGTGGTAGGCCGAGTCCGATGCCTGGTGGGTGTACGGGCCCTCATTGACCATGATGCCGAGTTTCATGCCTGGCTCCCCCCGTGCCACAACATCAGAAGTGGATGTGCGCCGACGCGTTTAGGCTGCTGCGCGAACCACGCCAGTTGTCGATGTGGTACTTGGTGAACGGCAACTCGGTGACCTCGAAAAAGCGCTTCCAGCCGATGCGGTCGATCCACTCGTTGACCCGCTCGTAGTCACGTGCGTCGTTCTTGTAGGCGTACAGGATGCGCTTGACCACGTCGGCGACCTCGACCCAGCGCGGCGGGTTGTTGGGCAGGCCCGAGGCGACCAGTTTGTGGAAGGTCGGCTTGCTGCGTGCGTTGGAGTTCTTGCCACCGACCCAGATGGCGAGCTTGGTGTACTCGGGATCGTTGATCTGCATCGGCGGGCAGGGCGGATAGCAGGCGCCGCAACACATGCATTTTTTCTCGTCAACCTCGAGCGAGGGCTTGCCGTTGACCATCGCCGGACGGATGGCCGCGACCGGGCAGCGGGCAACCACCGACGGGCGCTCGCAGACGTTGGCCACCAGGTCGTGATTGATTTTCGGCGGCTTGGTGTGCTGCACGTTGATGGCGATGTCGCCCTGGCCGCCGCAGTTGATTTCGCAGCACGAGGTGGTGATGCTGACGCGGTTCGGCATCTGCTCGTTCTTGAACTCGTCGTAGAGCTCGTCCATCAGCGCCTTGACCACGCCGGAGGCGTCGGTGCCGGGGATGTCGCAGTGCAGCCAG
>QNFN01000008.1 GCA_003645555.1 Gammaproteobacteria bacterium
AACCACTTCTCCGCCTCCTCGTCCCAGCCGTCGGTGCGGACGTAGGGATTGGTGCGCGGGTGCTCGATCATGTTCGGGTCGATGTCGACGCCGACCCCTTCGAGGAAATTGGTCAGGCCGATGCGTTCGATCATTTCGCCGGTGCGCTCGTGCTCGAGGGCGTTTTCGGCGAAAAAGTCGATGACGCGACCGCCGAGGTCGTTTAGCGCCTCGTAGTCCTCATCGGTCTTGAGCGGCATGAACGGCACGATGACCGTGCCCAGCAGGTCGCCGATCTTCAGCGTGCGCTTGCCGCCGATCAACACCGATGCGCCCTTGTCATCGCCGGGGGCGAGCGCCTTGGTCATGACGTTGAGGCAGTGCATGCAGCGCACGCAGCTCGGGTTGTCGACCTCGAGGGTGTCGTCGTCGTTGAGGCTCAGCGCATTGGTCGGGCAACGGCTGATGACGTTGTCGATGACGTGCTTGCGTCCCTTGCGCGCGACGAAGGCCTTGACCTCGTCCTGGTCGACCTTCATGTCGTCGCGCCAGGTGCCGATGACGGCGAAGTCAGCGCGCTGCACCGAGTTGACACAATCGTTGGCGCAACCGGAGAACTTGAACTTGAACTTGTACGGCAGCGACGGCCGGTGCATGTCGTCGAGGTAGGTGTTGATGATCTGGCGGTGTGCCTTGGGCTCGTCGTAGCAGCTCATTTCGCAGCGGGCGTGGCCAACGCAGGAGGCGGCGGTGCGCAGCGCCGGACCGGCGCCGCCGAGATCGAAACCGAGCTCGTTGAGATCGTCGAATGCCTTCTGCACGTTCTCGGTGGTGCAGCCCTGGAACATGATGTCGCCGGACTGGCCGTGGAAGGCGATCAGGCCGGAGCCGTGCTTCTCCCAGATGTCGCACATCTTGCGCAAGGTGTTGGAGTCGTAGTGGAACCCGGGCGGGGGCATGACGCGCAGGGTGTGGAATTCGGACGATTCCGGGAACTTGTCGGCCACCTCGGAGAAGCGCGGGATGATGCCGCCGCCGTAGCCGAACACGCCGACGGTGCCGCCTTTCCAGTAGCCGGTGCGCGTCTCGTAGGAGTGCTCAAGCTGCCCGAGCAGGTCTACCATCATCGGGTTGTCGTCGGTGGCCAGCCGCTTCAGGCCGGTCACGAAGCTCGGCCAGGGGCCGGTCTCCAGCTCATCGAGCATCGGGGTCGGGTGCATCTCTTTGGTCGCCATAGGCTTAGCCTCGGTCGTGTCGGTCACAGGATATTCTGACAATTGTCAAGATAGTTGGGTCGGGGCGTCCGGTAAAGCCGACCAAATAGGTACGGTATTAACCGGGCCCTACCCCCAATTGGATAGACGGGTTGCGGACGAGCGCCGCCGACGCGGCACGGGCCCCACCGCCCCGTTCCCGAGCAAGGTCACGATCGCTTCGCGCGGCGGCCGCAGCACCTCTTCGAGCTTGTCGCGCAGCAGTGAACCGCTGGCCGTGCTGCGCGCGAACACCGGGTAGCAGAGCGCCTCCCGGCAGCGACCTCACCAACTACCAGCGGGGTGGCGATGGTCACCTCGGCTCGGTAGAGCAGGCGCAACCCGGGAACGCTGGAGCCTGATTCAGCCACCGGGTTTGGCCACCATCAATATCAACGCCGCTAGCGCCGCCAGAGTGGCCACCCCTGAGGCCAGCGCCCAAATTTGAGTCATCCGACGGTAGACCTCCGGGAGCGGCCCATCGCCCGCACGGCGCGCCAGCGCGCGCAGCTGCCGTAGCAGTGGCATCAGAACCACCGCCCAGGTCAGGGCGGCGACCAGGAACAGGATGATCCCGCCAGAGAGCCAGGCCTGCGTCATAAGATTGTCGCTGCCCAGCGCGAGCATCCCGCCCCCGCCGACCAGCAGCAACAGCGCCCCGCTGGCGGTAAAGCGCACATCACCAGCAAGGATGCCGTCGAGCGTAAACGCGGCAAGTCGTGCCTCACCGTTACGGTCGGTGCGCCATTTCCACCAGCCTGCGAGCAGCAGGCTACCGATGAACAGCACCGCACCGAGGACGTGCAGCACTTTGAACAGGGAATAAATCACCCGGGCTGCGCCCTCACCAGTGGGCGAGGAGCTGGCCGTTCTCGACCTTGTGCTCGAAACAGCGCAGCGGGCGTGACCCCTTGGCGACGCAGTCGCCACTGTCGAGATCGAACACCCACTCGTGCTTCGGACAGGTCAGACGCAGGCCGTCGACGGCCAGGTGCGGAATGTCGGTGACCTGGTGCGGACAGCGGCTGTCGTAGACGCGTAGCACCTCTCCGGTGCGATAGACGAACACCCCACGACCATCGGCCTCCAGGCGTACCGGCTCACCATCCGGGATCTCGGCCACCGATGCCAGGTCGTGCCAGCCCGGCTTGGCATCGAGGTTCTCCGGACGGAACTCGGGGATATCCATCTCCAGCAGGATCTCGGTGGCCCAGACGATCTTGGCCAAACCAAGCACCGGGAAGGCCATGAACAACGCGTCGAGCACTTCATTCGGAGTGGCGCCGTTGCGCAGCGCTCGGGTCAGGTACTGACGGAAACCGCCTTCGGTCTGAACCGCGACCTTGGTGATCACCGAGATCAGGTCACGGGTGCGGGTGTCGAGATGATCACCGGCTTTCTTCATGAAGGTGAAGTAGCTGGTCATCGCCTCCGGACGGGCCTTGATCAGGTAATTCAGTGCGTCGCTCATCATGGCCTCCAAACCGGTGCGGTCGATGGCCCATGAGCATAGCCGAGGTTCAGAGGCCGTCCATGACCGCCGTCAGCCACACACCTCGGCCCAGCGGGCCAGCGCCTGCCCGATGACCAATTGGTGGCGCTGGGGCGCACGTAGCCAGACACGGCGCAAAGTGGCGGGCGGGGTAACCAGGAAGGCGTCGTGCAGAATCTCCAGTGCCCGGTGCGGGTCGAGATCGCCATGGACTGTGCCGAGCAGCGGCAACGCCAGACGCGTTACGGTATGGCGACGGCATAGCGCCGCCACCTCGGCCAATGCCGCCGCTACCACGTCGGCGGTAACCAGGGGCTCGCTGTCGAGATCGACAACCATGGCGTGCCAACGGCGCCCGTTAGCCAGGACACGACCGAGCGGGGCCGGAGTATCGAAAACCAGCGCTGTGAGCAGGCGCACCGGGTGTTCCGGTGGGGGTGGCTGCCACTCCGGGGAGGCGCCGAGTACCCGCCAGCGATCCTCCTCGATGACCTGCCGTTCGACCGGAAACGGTGCCTCGCCGGGTGGTGCCGCGACGAGCTCGAGATCACCATGACGCCAGATCGTGCGCCGACCGCCGGCAATCAACCGCAGGTTGGGTGCTGCACTCATGTGACAGTTCAGCGGGAGAGGCACTCCTGGTCAAAGCGGCGCTGCAACTCACTGCGCTGTACCGGCCGATTCGCCAACTCGCCCATCTGCCGGCTCAGATCTGCACAGTAGGTACTTCGCTTGGTCTCCGATACTTCTGTCCTGCCCTCGGGCAGCGTGCAACCACCCAGCCACGAGGCCATCAGCAATCCCAGCAATCCGTTTCGCATCATGCTCCCCTCCAGTAACCGCCGACAGAGTTATCACCCAAAGAATAGCGATTCGTGCCGGCGGTGCGTACGCCTGGGTGTCAGTCGTTTTCCGCCGGTGCAGCAAGGCGTAGCGACTCGCGGCGGTAGAGCAGGCTGGCCGCCCAAAGGTTCCGTGCCAGCAGCAGGAATGAAACACCGAGCACCAGGGCGAACGGGTAGAGCAGCGGATCAGGCCAAAGCAGAGCCAGCGGTAGCAGGATCACCGCGCCAGCGTGGGCACGGAACTGGCGCCGGCTGACAGCATCCGGCAACACCCGCTTCATGTGCGGCACTTTTACGCCGGTACCCAACAGCCCGCTGTGCAGCAGCCGGTTCTGCAGGTGGAACCAGACCAGGAACGGCACGATCTTGTAGAGCATGCCGTTGATCACCGACAGCGCGAAACCGACGATCAGGCCGGCACCGAGTAGCAGCCCCGTGCGTGGATCGGCAAGCCACCCCGGCGTCGCGCGGGTCACGACCCAGAACAGCAGCGTCGCCAGCAGGCAGCCCATACCCAGGCGCCAGAAACTCAACGTGACATCCGGCAGCCGCCGTTTGCGTCGCCGCTGCAGGTCGAGTGTGACCACGGCGAAAGCTGCGTAGCCGAGCACCAGCACGACCGCCGCCAGCACGCCGAGCTGGGCCGCCGCTGGCCAGGCCAGGGCCAGTGTCCACAGCATGAGGGCGGCAAAGATCAGCCGGTTGAGATGGCGGGTCAGCCATTCCGGGTATTCCGGCGTCATCTGAAACATCGGCACCACCTGGAAGGCGACCCCGCACACCAGGATGCCGATCCAGCCGAGCAGCGCCCAGCCGGCGTGCAGGTCGGTCGCCACGCCACGCTGTAGGGCGACACCACTCCAGCCATGGCCAACCAGCAGCCACAGGCCAAGACCAACCGCCACGGTCAGCGCAAGTATCGCCAGGATCATGCCGTGGACAGCCGCGTGGCGCCGCGGCGCCCGGGCCAGGCTGTGGGCTGCGGCTGCCACCAGCACCATGACCGCGGCGGCGAGCAACAGCGCCGCCGCACGCAGCAGGAATGATGACGGCATGACGAAGCCGAGCGCCAACGCGGCCGTTCCTGCGACCAGCAGCACATGGACCACCGTGGCAATGGCCAGCGGTCGTGCCACCGGGGCACCGGCGACCACGGGCAGCATCTGCAGCAGGGCACCGAACATCGCCATGGCCAGCACGCCGAGGGTCAGCAGGTGAGTCAGGGCGAGCAGACCCGGAGTCCAGCGTGACTGCAGCAGACCGGGGCCGAGCCAGAGCAGCAGCACCACGGCGGCCAGGCCAAAAAGTGGCGCGGTCAGAAAGAAGCGGAACGGGGCGCTGACCGGCGGTGCCTGCTCCAGCGCCAGGCCCGGGTAGCTCATTTCAGGCGTCCGCGGCGGCTGCCGCGGCGACCGGGTCGTCGCCACGCCAGATCAGGACCTCGAACGACGTCGTCGAACCGGGCTGGCAGCGCCAGGCGCAACCGAGTTGCTCAAGCATCGGGTAGAGCGGGAACGGCTCACGCCGGTGGAGCACGCGCAAGAACTCCCCAGGAACCAGTTCTCCGGCGGCCGCCAGCGTGCGCTCGAGCGGCTCGCAGGGCTCGAGCCCGGAGACATCAAGGCGCCGCTCCCGTGCGGACATCGTCAGGCCTCAGCCCCGAGTTGCCGGGCAAAGGCGTCGGCGCCATCACCGAGCGCCTGGTCGGCCATCGGGTAGAGGATCTCCTCCTCCTTGAGGTTGTGCTGCTGCATCAGGACGTTCAGGGTGTCGGCGACGCCCAGGACCGTCTCCTCGTCGTGCGCGGCCACGGCGGTGCGCAGCTCCTCGAACAGGCCGCGCATCTGCTCATGCTCCATGCGCATGATCCGGGTCGGCCCCATGGCCATGCCGGTCAGGCGCTCGAACTCCGGAAACAGCTGGGTCTCCTCGATTTCGAAATGGTGGGTCATGCCGTCGAGATAGGCCTCCAGGCCGGCAGCGGCCGCATCCCAGTTGCCTTCGCCGGCGGCCGCCTCGAGGGCGGCAAAGAGGTCGTCGCAACGTCGGTGTTCACCCGACATAAAGGTAGTCACATCGCTCATCGTCGCTCTCCATTCAGCATGATTGAACCCCTGCTTGCCACCGGTCGAGGTCGCTGGTGAACCAGGATCTCCGGGCTTGCCGTGCCAGACATACGCCATAGCGGGCCATTGCGAAATCCCCGCTGCGACCGGACCGGACCGGACATTCCGGGCGCTGGAAACGCCGGTTCCCGGCCTGGCCAGAAACGCCCTGGCCGGTACTATCGCCCGGCACGCCGGAAGCAGCATTGATAAACATCAAGGGTCGCTTGCGACCCCCACGGGGCGGCGCTATGGTGCCCGGCAGCATGACCCACGACGACCTCACCACCACGCTGGGCAACATCCCGCTGTTCGCGAGCCTCAACGTCGACGAATTGCAGGTGATCGCCCACGCAACCCATCACCACCGCCTGCGCCGCGGCGAAATTCTGTTCCAGAAAGGTGACCCGGCGCTCGGCTTCTACTATCTCATCGACGGACAGGTAAAGCTGGCCCTGCTCGCACCCGACGGCCATGAGAAGGTGATCCAGCTGATCGAGCCCGGGATGACCTTTGGCGAAGCGGTGATGTTCATCGAACGCCCTTTCCCCGCCTACGCCGAGGCGCTGCGCGCAAGCCAGCTGCTGTTCATTCCCCGCACGCCATTGATCGAGGCGCTCGATGGCAACCCGGGTTTCGCACTCAAGCTGCTCGCCGGGCTCAGCACCCGGTTGCACAGCATGGTGAACGAAATCGAGGCGCTCTCGACCCGCAACGCAACCCAGCGGGTCATCGGCTTTCTGCTCGCCGATCACGGCCTCGACGACCCCGATACCCTGTCTCTACCTGCAAGCAAAGCACTGATCGCCTCACGACTCAACCTGACCCCGGAGACCTTCTCACGGGTACTGCACGATTTGCAGGAGCGGCAGTTGATCGAGGTCGACGGGCGGACCATCCGCCTGCTCGACCGCGACACCCTGCTCGGCCAGGAAGAACCGGGCTGAATCTACTTGAGCAGCCGGTTGGCCTCCTCGACGTCGCCGAGGTCAAGAGTGCCCACCGCCTGCTTCAACGACAGCGTGCTAAGCACGTAGGCGTGACGCGCCACATCGTAGTCGCGCTCGGCCTCGAACAGGTCCCGCTGGGCATCGAGTACGTCGACGATGGTGCGCGTACCGACATCGAACCCGGCCTGGATCGCGTCCAGGGCGCTCTGGTTCGAGACCACCGCCTGCTGCAGGGCCGAAACCGCCGAAATCGAGGCGATCACCGTGCGGTAGGCGTCCCGGGTCTGCTGCTCGACGAAGCGTCGCTGCTGCTCGTAGAGCTCGTTGGCTTCCACCAGGCGCGATTCGGCCTCGCGGGTCCGTGACGACACCAGGCCGCCGGTGTAGATCGGCAGGTTGAGTTCCAGGCCGATGCGGCTGGAATTGAGGTCTCTGGCGAAGGCACTGCTGGTATTGCTGTCGTCGTAGCGCGCGAACAGGTCGACCGTCGGGTAGTGGTCGGAGCGACGAATCTCGATTTCGTCATGTGCTACGTCAACGTTGTATTGCGCTGCCAGCAGCGTCAGGTTGCCTTCGGTAGCCTGGGCAACCCAGTCCTCCATGACATCCGGCTCGGGTTTGGTCAGCGCCACCTCATCGGCAAGTTCGGCGAGTTCATCATGATACTGGCCAGTGATCACGCGCAGTGATTCACGCGCGCTGTCGAGCCGGTTCCGGGTAATGATCTCCTCGGAAACGACGCGATCGTAGCGCGCCTGCGCCTCGTGGACGTCGGTGATCGCGATCAGGCCGACCTCGAAGCGCTGCTTGGTCTGTTCCAGCTGGCGGGCTGTCGCTTCCTTGTCGGCAAGGATGGCCTTCAGGTCGACCAGCGAGTTGAGAACGGCGAAATAGAGCTGAGAAGAACGCACAATCAGGTCCTGCTCCTCGAACGTAAAGCTGACCTCGGCCTGCTTGACGAAGTTCGAGGCCTGCCCCTGGCGCAGCCATGCGGCGCGGTCGAATACCGGCTGCAACAGGCTCAGCGACAGCCCATTGCTGTTAAAATCTTCCGAATCGAAGCCTTCCGGTTTCTGGTAGTTCTGGGCCACGTTCGCACCGGCCACGATGCTGGGCAGGTACTCGGAGCGGGCCTGCGGGATCACCTCGCGAACGGCCTCCAGGCTGGCCGCGGCCGCGCGCAGCTGGCGATCTTCGATCTGCGCCAAACGGTAGATATCGAGCAGGTTGTCGGCGGTCGCGGATGCGGAACAGACGAGCAATGCCAGGAGCACGGCAACAGGTGCGGTGTGACGAATCATGACGCGGGATTCCCTTGGTTGGTCATATGCGGGCGGTGGACACCCGATCCTATTGTGACCTATCTGCGCCACGATGCCAGTTTGCCAGGGGAATATTGAGGGCTCGTCGCAATTGATCTGGATCAGGTTCCTCGCGCTTCCTCGCCACGTCGGTTGACGGCTGGAGGAACGACTGGTTGAATTACCTACAAGTTAAGTTGGTTATTTGTCCGCCACCGGAGTCCGCACCATGCGACTTTCGACCAAGGGACGCTACGCCGTCACCGCGATGTTCGACCTGGCTCTGCATCAGCAGGACGGGCCGGTTCCTCTTACCGAAATCTCCACCTGCCAGACGATTTCACTCTCCTACCTCGAACAGCTGTTCGCCAAGCTGCGTAAGAAAGACCTGGTGATCGGCGTACGCGGTGTCGGCGGGGGCTACCGTCTCGCCCGCCCCGCGAACGAAATCTCCATTGCCGACATCCTGCGCGCCGTTGACGAGAAGGTCGATGTCTCCCGTGCCGCCGAGAAGGGTGATCCGGCACAGGCGCTGTGGATCGAGTTCAGCGAAGAGCTCTACGCCTACCTGAACAAGCGCACCCTGGCCGACTGCATCAGCAGCCCCTACGCCTTACGGGTTTCCGCACGCCAGGATGGCGAACACGGTCGCGGCATCGTGACCCGCCAGGATGCCGCCTGACCCGACAGGCCAGCCTCTTAAACACCCGGTTGCCGCTGACGGCGCCGTACCCGCAATCCACGCTATCACCATGACGAGCTGACCGACCGGTCAGCTCGCGGTGACGACGGATCGAGAACAGTCCTGGCGGATCCCGCCAGGGGCGGCCAATGGCCGGAATTCAAACGCACCCGGTCGGTTTCGGCAGGCCACCGTACTTGGTAATCGGCTTCATCGGCCCGGTCATCCACAGGTCGAACAGCGCCCGGGTGTCGGTCCCCAGGTACTTGGCGAACTTGCGAACGGGCGGCACCGATGAATAACCGTCGTAGTACTCGCGGGCCTTCAGCACTTGATCCCAACGATCACCTTCGAGTTCTATACCGTCGTCCTCGGCCATGGCGCGCGCCACTGCCTCGCTCCAGTCGTTCATGTCTTCGAGGTAACCGTCACCATCACGGGCCGGCAGTTGCATGGTGGTCATTAGGGGCTCCTGATCTCATGGTTGCTGATGTTGATGGTTCAACAGTAGATAATGTCCTACTGTTTTAGTCAACTATCCATGATGGGAGAGGCCGGAGCTACCGCCCAGGCGGCTTGTGGTATACAGACCGCTGTCCTGCATCCAGTTTTTTATTGAGGAGTATGTGAATGAGGTTCGGCGCCCTGCTCGTCCTGGTCACCACCCTGGTCACCCTGCTGCTCGGTGGCTGTGCCGGACTCGAAGAGGACCGGCGCAACTCCAATTTCGGACTGCAACTTCTCTCCTACGAGAACGCGGTGCGCTGGGGCAACTACAAGCTGGCCGCCAGCTACATCAAGCCCGGCCTGCAGATGGAGCCGATCGACTTCGATGCCTACGACGGCATCCAGATCGCCGACTGGAAGGTGCGCAATACCATCAATAGCGAAGACGGGAACCGGACCACACTGGAGCTGCGCATCCATTACATGCGCAAGGGCGAGGCCTCCGTACGCAAGATCGACCGGGAGCAGACCTGGGAGTACGACAAGGAGACCAAGCGCTGGTGGCTAATCACGCCGTTTCCGAAATTTGATTGACCACGCGACCCACCTGCCACCCACTCATTTCCACGCCTCCAGGGTGGCCTCCACACTGGCAGAACCCTCCGACAGCCAGGCGACCCCGCCATCGATGGTGCAATCGAGCCGCATGCTGCGCTGAGCGAGCCCGGCCAGTTCTTCCGAAGCCTCGGCGGGGACGTTGACCACCACAAGATTGGCGAGACGGCCAAGCGCCGTGCCGTTACGCTCCCACCACAGATCGGCGGCACGCCCGCCGTAAGCGAACACCACGACCCGCCCGGCCCGCCCACATGCCTTGCGTACCCGCCGCTCATCGGGCAACCCGGTTTCGATCCAGAGCTCGATGCTGCCGTCAGCTGCGTGGCGCCACAGGTCGGGCTCGTCGTCGGAAGATAGCCCACGGGTAAAGGTCAGGTCCGGGTCGGCATGGAATGCGAATGCCAATAGCCGCACCATCATCCGTTGGTCGGTCTCGGACGGATGACGCGCAACGGTAAGCGCATGCCCGGCGTAGTAGTGCCGATCGAGATCACTGACCTGGAGCTCGACCTTGAAGATGGTTGCCTTGAGTGCCACATCGACTCCCGCAAGTTCCACCAGGGAACCTCTGATTCCATCTGGATGAAGTGAATAGTGATTCGGACTATTCAGATTAGAGGCACGAACCACTCGTAATTGCCGGCCATCCTGGATGCAGGACACAAGCTCATGTCCGGTCAGGAGTTTCCCGAAAGTTCGTGGCCTCAACACTGCGCACCGTCGTGCTCGCAAATGCTCAACAACGATATCCTGCTGGGTCCATGCGACCAGCCTGGTTCATGTATCGACGACCACACTCTCCGTTTGTGCGGCGATCCGTCTCTGCGCACTGCGGTCGAGCAGTGCCCGCACCGCGTGCTTCGGTGTCCGCCCGAGCTGCTGCATCAGTGAAAAAGAGACCGCGGCGGACCGCGGCGGACCACCGACCTCCTCGACCATCCCCAACCAGAGTCTGGCCGTCATTTCCGAATCGGCAAGAGCGCGGTGGAATACGCCATCGGTGCGGATGTTCTTGTACGCCACCAGGCTTGCCAACTTGTGGTTCGGGGCCTCCTGGTACAGGCGCCTGGCCACGAGCATGGAGCAGGCGAAACGACTTGGTGAGCCCCGTCCGACCCGACCCAGTTCGGCCTCGAGAAAACGACGGTCAAACGAGGCGTTGTGTGCCACCAGGTCATGCTCCCCGATGAACCCGGCGAACTCCCGCATCACCTCTTCGCAGCGGGGGGCGTCGCGCAACATGGCGTTGCTGATGCCGGTGTAGTTCTCGATAAACGGATCGATGCGCACGCCGGGATTCATCAACTGCTGGAAACGCCCGGCGACCTGCCCCCGCTCGAGCAGTACGGCACCGATCTCGATGGCGCGGTCACCCCGCTCAGGTGACAGGCCGGTGGTCTCGAAATCGAGGACCACCACCGTATCGGCACGCCCGGTCCGGTCGGTCATTGCGCCTTCGACTGCATGCAGTGAATCGTCTCCAGCGGCCTGTCGGAGCAGCCGCACGCTCGGTTACGAAGCCAGGCTGATTATTTCACACCTGGCCGGTGCACCCGGAATCGAACCTGGGCCAACTGACGCAGTCCCGGTCGGCCTGGCCGCTGGACAGGCAGGACCGGGTACGCCGTGCACGTCTGAATCAGACCAGGCCTTCACCGGTAACGAAGTAGGTGAGCGCATCGACGACCAGCGCCAACCCGATCAGCATCAGCAGAACCGGCATCAGGACGTTGCTGATCTTGTCCAGGACGCCCTTGATTCGCTCCAGGATCGGCTGGCTGCGGTCACCGAGAACGGCTACGAGCAGTGGCACGATAATGAACGGCAGTGCGTAGAGTGCGTTGTAGGCGACCAGTGACAGCATGGCGCCTGCGGTAGCGAGGTCAGCCTTGAGGATCTGGTCGATGGCGGCGAAATAGGGCAACGCGAACGGGATGCCGATGAAATTGACCGCGGCACCGAATCCAAATGCCTTGGCTGGCGTCAGTTGGCCGCTCGCCTCGGGCTCCCGATGCTGTTGGGGGCGGGTCGACCTCCACCCGACCCAGAGCAGCAGCAGGCCAATCGCCAGGCTGATGACGAAATCGATAGTGCGCGGATTGGCCAGCCGCTCGGCCACCTTGTCGATGCCTAGCGCGATGACAAAACCGGCGGCAAGGTAAGCGACCGTGTGGCCGACCAGCAGCGCGCTGCTGGTTACCACCGGGCGTTCCGTGCTGGCCGCGTAGACCATGAATGCGAACAGCACCGGGTTGACCGCGTCGGCCAAGAGGATCGGTGCCAGGGTAGTCCAGAGTTCAATCACGCCTGTTCACGGTCCGACCGGCATCTTCGCGGGCGATCATCGCATGTGAACGGCCTGGGACTGGCCATCTTCGCGGCAAGGAGGGCGACGGGTCGAGGCCAGGGAACCTCTGACCAATTCATAAATTCAATAAATACAGGGGCGGGGAGCGGAAACCTGACCCGGTGAAACCATCAGCCGGTTATAGGTGCGCTCCGGTCCGTCGTCAATCAGCCGAAGGCTTCGTGGGATCGTCCGCTTCGGCAGGGGTTGGGAGCGGGTCACCGTCCACCTCGGGGGGCGACTCATTGAGTTGTTTTTCAGCCTTGGCAGCGAGCTTGGCCAACCGCTTTGCTTCGCGTTTCTCGGCCTTGGCCTTGGCCCGTGCATTTCGTTCGAACGAGTAATTGGGTTTTCGCGCCATGGGGCATGATCTCCTGGCGAAATCGGGATTGGGCGTTATCGCCACCGGAAGATACGTTCTCCGATGACAAGGCTATGGGGGCCGGGCGACGATAACGGCGGCCCATGCAGGGCGCGACTGTCACCGTGACCCCGGGATTCAGGCTCGAGCGCCTGACACCGGGCCAGCCCGCTGGGGGCTGGCCCGGATACCGTCAGGCCGACTTGAGATCCGAGGCGGCCTGCTTGCCACGCTCCGTGGTGATCTCGTAGCTGACACGCTGCCCTTCCGCCAGGGTGCCCATGCCGGCGCTTTCAACAGCGCTGATGTGCACGAACACGTCCTTCGAGCCGTCTTCCGGCTGGATGAACCCGAATCCCTTGGCAGGGTTGAACCATTTAACTGTACCGATAGCCATAGTGGCCTCCATATGCATTGAGCCGCGCGCAAATCGGGCGCGGAGACGAGCAACCTTGTCGAAGTGGGTGTCTAGGTAGTGCAGTGCCGGGAGGCACTGTTAGCGTAGGCAGGCCATGACGTGGATCGCAGGCTAATACTACACTTTTTTCAGGACTCGCGAATGCCCCCTGTACGATCACGGGGGAGACGTGCCCTTGACACCCCTGCGGTCCACCTGCCCCCTGGCACCCCCGACCGCATCGAGCCTGGCGCGAACTGGCCAACCTGGCGGAGATCAGACTCCACCACGAACGCGTCTTTCCAGCTGGATGACGGGCCTCGAATTGATACGGCACACCTGGAGAGGGCCAGGTGACCCCTTCTCTTTTCAGCTACGTCTCCGCCACCTTGCTGGCGGTCCTGTTTGGCGTGCACTTACAGTAGACTGGAGCCATTCAGCGTGACCGATGATTCGCGCTAGCCGTGCCTCCTTCAATCGACACCAAGTGAATCCCGATGCAAAAAGCCCTCTACCCCCTGTTCATCCTGCTCATGACCTCGCTGCCCGTCCAGATGGCCCGGGCGGACAGTTACAGCGACGCCCTCAACTCATTCCACAACGCTGGAGAGAGCGCGGCCTTTTTCGGTAAAGCGTACGGTTATGCCCTGTTCCCTACCGTCGGCAAAGGCGGTATCGGTATCGGTGGCGCCCATGGTAAAGGCCGGGTCTACACCCAGGGTCGGCATGTGGGCAACACCAGCATGACGCAGGTGACGATCGGCTTTCAGCTGGGTGGCCAGGCCTTCAGCCAGATTATTTTCTTCGAAGATCAACAGGCCTTCAGGGAGTTCGCGTCAGGCAATTTCGAGTTCAGCGCCCAGGCCACAGCCGTAGTGATCACGGTGGGAGTTTCAGCCGAAGCCAACACCGGAGGCGGCGCTGCCGCGGGTGCCAGTGGCGGCAGCAAAAACGCCAAGACCGTGCATGGCGGCTATCGTAAAGGTATGGCGATCTTCACCATTGCCAAGGGCGGCTTGATGTACGAAGCGACCTTGGGTGGGCAGAAGTTCGAGTACCTGCCGCTCTGAACCTGGATGAGTGCCCGGTCCGGGACCTGCCCGGCCCCTGCCGGAGACGACCTGCCGTGACCGGCCACTGATCGGGGTCCGGCGGAGGGCATCGAGTGTGCACTGACGGCTATCCCCTGTCGAAAGGCGTTGCGACTTGCGCCCTGGTCACGCTCCTGCTGACCACCGCGCCCGCCGATGCCGCCGTCTACCGCTACGTCGACAAGCATGGCCAGGTCCATTTCACCGACCAGCCCGAGCACTCCGGGTACCGGAAACTGGTGAAGACCTGGAAGGGTTGGCGCGAGCCCAGCTACGACGTTCGCCAGTTCCGACAAAACCAGAAGCGCTTCGCGCCGCTGATCGCCGAGAAGGCTCGTGAATACCAGCTGCCCGATGCGCTGCTGCACGCCATCGTCACCGCGGAATCCGCTTACGACCCGGACGCACTTTCCAGTGCGGGTGCGGCGGGCCTGATGCAGTTGATGCCAGCGACCGCCAGGCGCTTCGGCGTGGCCAATCGCAACAACCCTCGCGCCAACGTCGACGGCGGCACGCGCTACCTGAAGGAATTGCTCGGCATGTTCGACAACGACATGCAGCTCGCCCTCGCCGCCTACAACGCCGGTGAGAACGCCGTGATCAGAAACGGCAACCGGATCCCGCCCTACCCCGAGACCCGCAACTACGTTCGCAAGGTGATGGACTACTACCGCCGCTACACCCGGAAACGCCCGGATGCATTCGGCGCAGCGGTGACGGCAGGCGGCCCGGTCAGATGACCAGCATGTCGCAGAACTCGTTGACCGGTGTGGACTCGAGCTTCCTGGCGTCAAGACAGAGGGCGTAGGCCGCCTCGGCCTGGCCCTTCGGGAAACGGGTGCCAAGCGCCTCGCGGAATTTCTTCTCCAGCACCGGGATCCCTTCATCGCGGCGGCGACGGTGGCCGATCGGGTAGTCGATCGAGATCTTGTCGGTGCTGCTGCCGTCGGTGAAAAAGATCTGCACCGAGTTGCCGATGGCCCGCTTGTCCGGGTCGTAGTACTCCTCGGTGAAGCGTGCGTTCTCGGTTACGCGCATTTTCCCGCGCAGGGTATCGATGCGCGGATCGGTGGCAAACGAATCCTCGTAGCACTCCGCAGTCAGGTGGCCGTGGATCAACGGCACGGCAACCATGTACTGCAGGCAGTGATCGCGGTCGGCCGGATTGCTGAGCGGGCCGTCCTTGGAGATGATGCGCACACCCGGCTCCTGGGTCTGCAACTCGACGTAGTCGATGTCCTCAATGCGGTCCCTGACCTGGCCGTGCAACGCGACCGCGGCCTCGACGGCGGTCTGCGAGTGGAACTCGGCCGGGAACGAGATCTTGAACAGGATCTGCTCCATGACGTAGGAACCGTACGGGCGCTGGAAGGCGAACCTGTGGCCCTTGAACAGCACGTCGTAGAACCCCCAGTCCTTGGCCGAGAGCACGGTCGGGATACCCATTTCACCCTTCGAGACCATCATCGCCAGGCGCACGCCACGGCTCGAGGCGTCACCGGCCGCCCAGCTCTTGCGCGAGCCGGCATTCGGCGCGTGACGGTAGGTGCGCAGGCTCTGGCCATCGACCCACGCCTGCGAGACAGTGTCGACGATCTGCTCCTTGCTCTGGCCGAGCATGTGCGCGGCAACGGCAGCCGTCGCCACCTTGACCAACACGACATGGTCGAGACCGACCCGGTTGTAACTGTTCTCCAGTGCCAGCACACCCTGGATCTCGTGCGCCTTGATCATGTAGGTAAGCACGGCGCGCATGGTCAACGGCGCCTTGTCCTCGGCCACGTTCTTGCGGCTGAGGTAATCGGCCAACATCAGGATGCCGCCGAGGTTGTCCGACGGGTGGCCCCACTCGGCCGCCAGCCA